>CAZACA010000044.1:0-13476 GCA_964483515.1 uncultured Treponema sp. | reverse complement strand
ATCCTGCGGAACAAAATTCGTCGGACAAAAATTTAGCGAACGAAAATTCAGCGGATAAAAATTCGTCGAACGAAATTTCAGCGGAGAAAAATTCAGCGAACGAAAATTCAGCGGATAAAAATTCAGCGAAAGAAATTTCTGCGAACGAAAATTTAGCGGGCAAAAATTCAGCGGAACAAATTTCATCGGGCAAAAATTCTGCGGAGAAAAAAACGGAGGCGTAAAATGTATCGGGTGGAAATAATTTCAAATAAATCGGTGGAAGAAGACATTACGCAGACGCTGGAAGAATACATTCCGCAGATTCTGTACACGAAAATTCCGCTGGCATACGGACGCGGCGGTGACGACAGAAAACTGGGAAATTCCACGTGGCCCGAAACGAATTTCGTTCTGGTGAGCTACGTGGAAGACGAGCAGTTCCCGAAAGTTCGCGCCGTAATTGACGCAGTAAAAAAACGATTCCCCGACGAAGGCATAAAAATTTTCGCGGTGAAATCCGAAATCTAATCCGATTTTTTTATCGTGTTTGCAGAACCTTCCTGAACGTATTTTTCCAGCTGAATTTCCGCCTGCTTCACGGTGGAAACTACGGACGGTCCTGCAATGCATCCGCCTTCGCAAGCCATCACTTCGATTAAATTCGGCGTGTCAGGTTTGGACGGAATTTTTCCTGAATTGATCAGACCGTAAGCGTTCAGAACTTTCATGCCCGATTTGCTCAGGCCGTTAATTTTCGCGGGACGAAGAATCGATTTGTCTTTGAGCCGGACTTCCACCGCTTCAAGAACTCCGCCGGATTTTGCAAAATTTCTTCCGCTTGCCGTGGGAATAATCGTTTCGTGGCGCTTGTCCATTTTTGCAGCATCGATTCCGCGGGCTTCAAAAAACGCTGAAATTTCTTCCGCAGTCAGAACGTAATCAACTAAATCGTCGTCAAGTCCTTCGCGTTTTTTTGCCAGACACGGTCCGATGAAAACCGTAATGCAGTCGGGGTCGGCTTTTTTTGCAATTTCCGCGGTGTAATGCATGGGGCTTCGGGTTTCGGAAACGCATGGAACCAGATCCTGAACGTGCTTCCGGACTGCGCGAACATACGCCGAACAGCAGGACGTGGTCATCATTTTGTCGCCGCGCTTCATCCGCTCTTCAAATTCACGGGCTTCGTTGTCCGCACAAATATCCGCGCCCACCGCAACTTCCCAGACACGGCTGAATCCCGATGCAATCAGCGACGATTCGATTTGTCCCGGCGTAACTTTAAATTGCGACGCGATTGCAGGTGCATACAGCGCAACAACTTTTTTGCAGTCCATGATGTGCTTGATTACGTCCACCAGCTGGCTTTTGTCCATCATGGCACCGAAGGGACATTCGCGCATACAGTTTCCGCAGAAAATGCATTTGTGGTAATCGATTTTTTCGTGACCTTTTTCGTCTTTGGAAATCGCACCGACAGGACACGCTTCTTCGCACGGAACCGGAATTTTTATGATGGCGTGATAGGGACAGTTTTCCATGCACTTTCCGCAGTTAATGCAAATTTTTTCATCGATTTGCGCACGGCGGTCTACGGCGATGGCTTTCCGCGGACAGTTAATCATGCACGGCCTGGCATAACAACCCTGGCACGCGTTCGTCACCATGTAATGCGCTTTTACGCATCCGTTGCACGCTTCGTCCAGAACCGTCAGCATGGGCCACGTGGGTTTTTCGCGGCTGACTGCCTGCTTTGCAAACGAACCGAGCGTCGCTTCTTCGTCGATGTTTTCCACGGAAATTCCCATTCCCGCAAGAACGCGCATCCGCAAAATTTCGCGATCATGAAAAACGCAGCAGCGAAGCGGAGGTTTGTCACGGGGCGCCATTTCCCGCGGAATGAAGTGAACGCCTTCGTCCAGTTTTCCTTCGAGTTGAAGTTTTGCAATCCGCACCAGAATTTCGCGCTTGATGTTTGAAGTGTTGTTGTTTATGTTCAGCATTTTTTTCCTCCGAAAAATTTATTTTTATAAAAAAAATTCATGCAAAAAATCCGCCAGAAAAAAATCAGTCCGCCACAGAAAATTCCGCAAGACTTCCGATTCGTTTCAGCGAATTTATCAGATCCGAAAAATCGTCTTCTTCAGGCGATTTCACCACGTAAGAAATTTCCGTGCGCCGTGTTTTTATGTCGCATCTGGAATTCGTGTCGATGATGATGAGTCCGTGATGATTCAGTTCTCCGCGGATTTTTTTCATGTCAGGCGATTCGTTTTCAAAGCAGAGCAGAATCGTTTTTGTTTTTTGTGCCGGAAACCATTGCGCTTCCAGTTTTTCCAGTGCGAACAGAAGAAAAAGCGACAGCACGAGGGCAAAGGAAACCTGCACGTAAAGTCCCGCACCAATCGCCAGACCGAACGCCGCCGAAGTCCAGATTATGGTCGCGGAAGTTAGTCCCTTTATGTTCCAGCCCTGCCGCATGATTGCACCGCCGCCCAAAAATCCGATTCCGCTTACGACGCCTGCCACAATTCGCGTGGGGTCGCCCGATTGCAGAAACGAAAATTTTTCATCGTTCGCCATGTAGTTTGACAGAATCGAAAGCAGCGTGGACGAAACGCAGATTAAAATCAACGTGCGGATTCCGACGCTCTGATTGTGACTTTTCCGCTCCACGCCCAGAAGAAATCCGCAGAACGCACCCGCCGAAATTTTTACGATGCATTCCAGAATAAAATTCATTTCATTCATCGCGCTTTTTTCTCCTGCCGAAAAGATGAAATCCGCCGCCGGAATTTGTGTGCGGAATTTCTGCCGGCTGATTTTTTTCGCATGCCTTAATCCATCGCACCGATTTTTTTTCTCCGCGGAAAATTTCGTTCTGACGTGAATTTAAAAATCCGCAGAGCCATTTGCCCACTTCATCGTCGCGCAAAAATCCGCCTTCCGACGTACTGGAATCTTTCACCAGAATTATTTCCGCGCCCGAAGATTCATCGCAAATCGCCGCAAGATTTTCCGCAAAGGAAGCAAACGCCGCCGCACCTGCCGAAACCAGCGGAGAAGCAATGGGACGAAGGCCGTTGTTCAGCGAAGGAAAATTCACCACATCGATTCGGGAAGGAGTCGTCTTTAAAAGAAAAATCAGCGTTCCTTTTTTGTCGCTGCGTTTTTTAAAAGTTGAAAGAATTTCCAGCGCCAGAAATTCGTAGCCTGCAATCATTTCATCGCAGCACCGCGAAATTTCTTCCGTGTCCATCTGTTCCGCTTTTGACGCAAACCATTCTTCGTCGAAAAACAAAACCGCTTCATCCAGTTCGCCGAAAATTGTAAGCGTCTGCAAAACGAGCGACCGTGCCGAAAGGGGAGACGATTTGTTCCATTCGATGGTGCAAAGTCCGGATTTTGCTTCCCGTGATTTTTCTTCTTCGTAAGCCGCCTGATTTGATTTTCGTTCGGCAACCGTAAGTTTTTTGGACGATTCTTCAACATCGGTCTGCGCGCCCGTCACCACAATGTTCCGCCCTGAAATCGAAACGCCGTCGGTAAAACTGCGCACGTCCGGCATATTTTTTCCTGCAATGAGAATTGTTTTTTCCATGGAAAAATTATAGCACATTTTTTTTCTTCCGGATTCTTCGCGCTAATTTTTTTTGCGGAATTTTTTTTCTGCACGCTTTTATCCGATGGTTTTAGTGCATAAAAAGAAATTCAAATTTTTTTTGCGGATTCTTTGCGCTGAAAATTTTTTAAAAAAAATTTCGGTTCGGCAAAAAAAATCCGCGGAAAATTATGACCAGATCAGATACAAAATTGCTGCTGCTGCTGCGGTCGTTATCAGCGTAAAAGGCACGCCGGTTTTCAGCCAGTCGGAAAATTTCATCGGGTAGTTTTCTTTTTTTAAAATTCCCATGGCGACTACATTTGCGCTTGCACCGAATGGAGTCAGATTTCCGCCCAGACAACTTCCCACTAAAAGAGCAAACATGAAAAGTTCCGCGCTGGTTTGAATTTGTGCAGCCAGTGACGAAGCAACCGGAAGCATGGCGATGATGTACGGCACGTTGTCCACGAATCCGCTCACGGCAACCGAAACCAGAAGAATCGTTACGAAGCCCGCGAATTTCGAGCCGCCCGTAATTTTTAAAAGCACCGACGCCACCACCGAAAGAATTCCTGTTTCTTTAATTGCGCCCACCACGATGAAAATTCCCAGAAGAAAAAAAATCGTTTCCCAGTCGAGATTTTTTATGGTGCTGAAAATTTCCGCGCTGCTTTTTTTCTGAAAAAATTTAAACCACAGAAGGCAGACGATTCCCAGTGAAAGCACTAAAATTCCGCTGGCAAATTCAAAACGGATTTTTAAAAGCGAAATTGCTGCCAGACCAAAAATCATCAGCAGAAGACACGCAAAAGGAAAATACGAAATGACGCTTTCGCTTTCCACGGAAATTTTTGTCTTCCGGCTCCGTGAAAAAAATCCGTAGAAAAAAATGCAGCCTGCAAGAAGTCCCGTCTGAATTACAAAAAAAATCGACGGCTTTCCTGCGTGGAAAAAAAAGTCGTTGAATCCGTAGCCCGCGTGACTTGCAAAAATCATGGACGGCGGATCACCGACCAGCGTTGCAGTTCCTTCCAGATTGCTCATCACCGCAAGACCAATCATAAAATGATACGGTTCGATTTCGAGTTTTTTGCACAACGCCAGGGCAATGGGCGCCATCACCAGAACCGTTGCAACGTTTTCTACAAAAATCGAAATGATTCCGGTCATCGCCAGAATCGAAACGATGGCAATGCAGGTGTTGCGGCTTTTGTTTACCACGGCGGCGGCAATTTTTACGGGAACTTTTGAATAAATAAAAAGCGCGGCAATCGTCATGCTTCCCAGATAAATCATCATTACGTTCCAGTTGACGATTTCAAAAATTGCATGAAACGGCGCGTAAATTCTTGCGGCAAAAATTCCTTCCTGCGCAGAAACGTCTTCCGGCAGCGGAAAAATTTCGCCGGGAAAAATCACGCCCAGAATCAAAATTAAAATTGCAGCGGCCGAAGTGAATGCAACTTTTTTTTCCTGAAAAATCACCACAAGCATGTACATTAAAATTGCAATCAGCGCGACGATGTTTTTCATTTCCATAGCGAAAATTCCTCCAAAAAATTTCACTTAAAATATCGCGCTTCCAACGCTTCCGCAAGACACTGTGCTTTCCGGATTGTCTGCAAAACGAGTGGAACAAAAATCGGAATGAACGCGAAAATTTTTTTTATGCCTTTTGCTTCAGCCAGCGCACCGCGGATAATCTGCGTTTTTACGATTCCCGAAAGTTCGTCCAGAAGCAGCGGCACGAATCGAAAAATTATTCCCACCACGAGCACCACGTAGCGGACAGGAAATTTAAAAATTTTCAGCGGCGACAAAATTGCGTCCAGACCGTCCATGATTTCCCGTTCGCTTGTGGTAAAAATAAAAGTTCCGATGCAAAAAATTCCGCACACCGAATGCAGAAACGATGCGGCAAAAAGCAGGCACTTTGTTTTCGTTACGATTAAAAATTTCCACGCGAAAAAAATCGTGTCGCTTTCGTAAACCGGAAACAAAAAAATTCCCAGAACCGAAAAAAGCAGAATCCACGGAAAAAGTTTTGCCACGGCGGAAAGCGGTTTTTTAAAAGGAAATTTCGCAGCCAGCGCGTACAGAAAATTCAGCAGAACCATGCACGCGCAAAATGGAATGGACGACGACGAAACTGAAACCGCAAAAATCAGAATGAACAGAATCATTTTTAAGGCGGCGCTTAACGACGAAACGGCGGACGGCGGAATTTTTGCAGGCGGCGTAAAGGCAGAAGCAGCGGCAGAAAATTTTTCCAGAATGCGTGCGTTTTTTATCTGCGTCAGTTCAGAAAGTTCCGCGGAATTTTTTTCGCTGAATTTTTTACGCAGAATTTCTTCCGCGGAATTTTTTTCGCTTAAATTTTTTTCACGCTGAATTTCATCGGCAGAATTTTTTTCGCTGAAATTTTTTCCGTGCAGAATTTCATCGGCGGAATTTTCTTCGCTGAAATTTTTTTCGTGCAGAATTCCTTCCGTGGAATTTTTTTTCGTTAAATTTTCCCAGGTTAAATTTTCGTCGGCGGCTCCGGCTTCTTCAGGACGGTGGGTGGAAAACAAAACGGTTTTTCCGCTGTCGGCAAGTGCGCGCAGAGTCGAAATAATTTTTTTCCGCGAAGACGGATCGAGTCCGGCAGTGGGTTCGTCAAAAATTAAAATTTCCGCGTCCAGGGCAATCAGCGATGCAACGGAAAGTTTCCGCTTTTCTCCGCCGCTTAATTTAAAAGTTGCACGGTCGGCAAATTCCGCAAAATCAAGTCCCGCAAGATTCATGGCGGATTTTACGCGATGCACAAGTTCCTTTCCCGAAGCGCCGCGATTTTTTGCACCGAACGCCACATCGTCCGCAGCGTAAGTTTCAAACAACGACGACTCGCTTTCCTGCAAACCCAGAACCGGTCGCGACGAACAGAAAATTTTTCCGCCGGAAATTTTTTTCAGCCCGGAAAGACATTCAAACAGCGTGGATTTTCCGCAGCCCGACGGCCCCGTGAGCGAAGTAAGCGTTCCTTTTTTTAAACTGAACGAAACGTCGCTGAACACGCTGAAATTTTTGTACGAAAAAGAAAGTGACGAAACTTCAAGCGAAATTTCTTTTGCGGAATTTTTTGCATCAGTTTTTTTTAAATCTGAAAAATCCGTGAAGCATTTTTTTCTGCCGAAAATTTTTTCCATGGCGAATTCGTTTTTTTCAAATTCGGTTTTTGTTCCGTCGAAAAAAATTTTTCCTTTGTCCAGAATCAGAATCCGCGATGCAGCAAGCGCTTCGTCCAGATCATGAGTCACGTGAATCACAGTATGATTTTTTTTGTTCCACGATTCCACGAATTCCAGAATTCCGTTTTTCGCCGCCGGATCAAGCATGGCAGTCACTTCGTCCAGAATCAGCGTGTCGGGAAAAAGCGCAAGAATTCCTGCAAACGAAAGCCGCTGCGTCTGACCCAGGGAAAGTTCCGCCGTTTTTGAAAACGCTTTGTGGGCAAGGGAAACCGCAGAAAGACATTCGATGGTGCGCAGTTCGATTTCGCCTTTAGTCATGTTTAAATTCTGCGGACCGAATGCAGTGTCGCGCTCCACGATTCCGGCAACAATCTGTTCCTTCGGCTGCTGAAAGACGATCCCGTTGCGAAGTTTTTTCTGCGAAATTATTTTTCCTTCCGCGGGTTCAAAAAATCCTGCCATCATTCTTGCAAGGGTACTTTTGCCCGAACCGTTTGCGCCCAGAATTGCAATGTAGTCGCCCTGATTCACGCTGAAATTTATTCCGTCCAGAACTTTTTTTTCCGAGTCGGGATAAGAATACGAAACGTCTTGCAGCGAAAAAATCATTTAGGAATTTTCCAGATGAAACGGTTTGATTTTTTGCGAAGCGATCTGATAAAAAATCGGAAGGACGTAATTTTTTTCGCGGCTGATTTCAAGCGTGGCAAACGACGGAAACTGACCGCATCGTGGACGTGCACAACTTCCCGGATTCAGCGCAAGAACCTCGCCCAGACAGAATTGTTCGCTGGCAACGTGAGTGTGTCCGTAAAGCGCAATTTCGCATTCGTATTTTTTTGCAAGGGCAACAACCTGATCGCATCCGATGTAAACCGCGTTTCTGTGTCCGTGGGTAAAGAAAATTTTTTTTCCGCAAATTTCAATCGTGTTAAAAAGCGGAATTTTAAATTCGATGTAATACGGATCGGTGGACGAAATATTCCGCACGGGATAAATGTCCGCATCGTTATTGCCTTCCACCACGCCGATTACGCCCGGAATGAATTTTTGCAGATTTTCGTTTTCCGCAGTTTCATCGATGAGCCTGGCAATGTCGCAGAATCCGTCGCCGCAAAAAATCATGGCATCGCAGGGAGTCTGATGCAGAATCATTTTCAGCGACTGATAGGAACCGTGGCTGTCCGAAACGACAAGAATTTTCGCGCTGTTTTTTTTCGCCAGATTTTCGATTTCGTTTTCCGTGCCGATTAAAAGCGAATCGTCCTGAATGAATGCGTTCAATTTTTCACCGCCGGTTCGATTACAAAATGATTTTCCGCCTGAATTCCGGTTTCGTTGTCAACGTAGCGCACGACTTTCCGCCTGCCCAGAATCGACTGAACGTGTGCATGGAGTTCGCCGCTTGAACGAATGCTGCCGGGCAAAATTGATGCGTAGTCGATGACGGAAATTAAAATGCGCAGAATGTCTTCGTCTTCTTTTGTCTGCAATTCGTCGAATTCAATTTCCGCGGAAGGCTTGTAGTCCAGAACAAAATCGCAGGTTCCTTCCTGACCCAGAATATCGTCCTGAGGAAAAAGCGAAAAAATTCCAAAAGGAACTTCCGAATTCCATTCGTCCAGAATTTTCGCCAGCGTGTAATGCGTATCGTTGGGCGCACCCAAAAGCACGAATGCGCGGATAAAATTTTTTTCAGCCACTTCGCGCAGATAAGAAATTCGTCCGTGCAGGTCGTCGGGAAAAATCAGCGGAAGAACGATGCCGCCGTTTTCAGCAAAACCGAATTTTTCTTCGATGGCAGCGAGCGCTTCGTTTTTAAATTCGTCGCCGTTGAAACCGTAACCAAAAAGCACGCAGACAATTCCGTTTTCGTTTGTGCGCGCGGAAATTTTTTTTGCATTTTCAGAAGAATCTTCCACGACAATCTGTAACGTGTCGCCGGACGAAAAATTTTTCGGAACCTGATTTTTTGAACAGCCGGAAAGCAAAAGCAAAATTGGAAGAATCAGTGCAACGAGTTCCTTTGGCTTCATTTTTTTGTTTCCCCCGATTTGAAATTTTCGCCGATTGTATCACATTTGGAATGTTTTGTGAAAGCGAACGGAATTTAAAATCTTCCGCGGAAAAATTTACTTTGAAAAAAAACGAATTGTGATATAGTACGAACCGAATTTTATTCGATGTGGAGGCGAACGAAAATGAAAAAAATTTTTGCTTTGGTTCTGTTCAGCGCGATTTTTTTTGCCGGATGCAATTACAATTCGCTGGTGGAAAAACGTGAATCGGTGGAAGCGCAATGGGCGAACGTTGAAAATCAGTATCAGAAGCGTGCAGACCTGGTGCCGAATCTGGTTTCCGTGGTGAAAGGATTTGCCGCGCAGGAAAAAGAAATTTATGCGCAGATTGCCGAGTCGCGTGAACATCTGGGCGGAACGATTCAACTGGACGCGTCCATCACCGAAGACCCGGAAAAATTTCAGCAGTATCAGGCGGCGCAAAATAATTTGAGCGCAAGTCTGGGCAGGCTGCTTTCCGTCACCGAAAATTATCCTGAATTAAAATCCAACGAAAATTTTTTGACGCTGCAAAGTCAGCTGGAAGGAATCGAAAACAGAATTTCCACGGAACGAAAACGATACAACGATGCCGTGAGCGACTACAACACGACGATTCAGAAATTTCCCGGATGCGTTTCGGCAAAAATGTTCGGCTTTTCAAAAAAAGAATATTTTAAAACCGATGCATCGAATTACGTTTCGCCGAAAGTGGAATTTTAAATTTCAGGAAAAATCAGATGAACAAAAAAACGCTTTTAAAAAAATTAAACCTTTCGCAGGAAGATTTTCTGCAAATCGAAAATTCCGTGAAGCGCGCGGAAAAAGAAACTTCGGGCGAAATCGTCGTTGCAGTGGCACCGCAAAGTTCGTCCTACGCTTTCTGGGAACTGGTTTCGGCGCTTTTTACTTCACTCGCCCTGTTCCTCTGCATTCTGCCCATGTCGCCGCAAATTTATTCGTTCCTGCAAAAAAAAATCTGGCTCGTTCAGCCGCATCATCTTTCGATTTTTTTCATGACGGTCTGCGCAATTTTTACGATTCTGCTTTATCTTCTGTATAACGTTCCGATTTTTGACCGGCTTGTAATTCCTGAGCGCGCAAAAGATTTCTGGGTTTCGTCCCGTGCATTCAGATTTTTTTCGGAAAGCGGAATTTATGCCACGGACAATCATTCGGGAATTTTAATTTTCGTTTCGTACTTTGAGCGGCAGGTTCGGATTATCGCGGACAACGGAATTGCAAAAAAAATCGGCAGCGACATCTGGAAAATAATTTCCGACGAACTTTCTGAAAATCTGCGGAAACAGAATGCCCGGGATGCTTTCATCTGCGCCATCGAAAAATGCGGCGAACTTTTAAAAGAAAATTTTCCGCGGACGGGCGAAAAAAAAGATCAGCTTTACAACGGACTTTTAATTCTGGAGGACGAAAAATGGGCGTAGGCGGAAAAAAACAGAACGGCGGATTTTTTGCGTTTTTAGTTTTCTTTGCGGTTTGCGTGGGGCTTCCGTCCCTTGCCGTAAATTTTTCTACGCGGAACAAAAAAAATTCTGCGGAAAATTCTGCGCGGATTCAGTCGGAAAAAATCACTTACGAATTTTCGGATTACGTCTGTGACAACGCTGAAATTTTTTCACCGGAAGAAAAAAAATCCCTTTCAAAAAAACTTTCGGCGCTGGATTCAGAAACGGGAATTCAGCTGGCGGTTTTGACGGTGCGGACGACGGACGGCGAAAGCATTGAAAGTTTCAGCATCCGGCACGCGGAAAAATGGCGGCTTGGAAAATCGGGCGCGGACAACGGAATTCTTCTGACGGTGGCGGTGGACGACAAAAGCGTGCGCATCGAAACCGGCTACGGAAGCGAAGGCGTTTTAACCGATGCAGACTGCTCGAAAATTCTGCGGAACGAAATGATTCCGTTTTTTAAAGGCGGAAATTTCGCGAAAGGAATTTTGTGCGGCACGGATGCAATCATCGCGAAAGTAAAAACCGACGATTCGATTTTTTCCGCGGAAAATAATGACGAAAAAAATTCTGCTGCGGACGATTCGGCTGAAAAAAAATCGGATGGCGTTTCGGCGGTAACGATTTTGTTCTTGATTTTTATTTACGGCATCGTTTTCATTTCGATTTTTTCAGGCACGGGAAGGCGCGGAATTTTCTTTATGCCGGTTTCCCGCGGAAGTCATTTTCACGGCGGAAATTTTTCTTCAGGAAGCGGACATTCTTCAGGCGGCGGATTCAGCGGAGGACACGGAGGTTCGTTCGGCGGAGGAGGAGCGAGCGGTCACTGGTAAAAGTTTTAAAACGAAAAAAGCACCGGAAAAAAACCGATGCTTTATTTTTGCTGGGGTTGGACTTGAACCAACGGCCTCCGGGTTATGAGCCCGACGAGCTGCCAACTGCTCTACCCAGCGTCGTGTGCGCGTATATTATGGCAAACGAAAAATATTGTCAAGCAAGCCGAATTTTTCCGCGGAAATTTTGCGCGGTTAAAGCGGATTCAGTGCGTTGAAAATTTTTATCCTGAGCAGAATGAAAAGTTTGCGGATTTTTCGCGGAATGGCGGGAAGCAGATTTTCTTTTCCGCTGATTTTTGAAAAAACGTTCAGCAAAACCGGCTTGTAATATTCGGGTGGACTGCATTTCGTTAAATCGTCCGCGAGCCTGAAGCACAAATCCAGATACAATTTAAAATCGCATAAATTTTTTTTCCAGAATTTTTTTTCGTTCCGCGGCGTGAAATTAAAAAGTTTCATGAGATTTTCGCTGACGTAATAAAAAAATTGTCCGCCCCAGGGATGTCGCTGATCGGCAAGAATGGAAAGGTCTGAACTCACGTAAGTTATTTTCAAATCGGTTACTTCGTCCAGTGCCTGCTGGTAGCCGGTTAAATAATTTGCCCGCGGAATTAAAATCAGCTGTGCGCCGTCGTTCATGAAAATTCCGTTGTGGGAACACGAACCGATGGTGGAAGCAAGTGAGCGGCAGTTTTGCAGAATGTTCAGCTGTTCTTCAAACGAATATTTTTCCGGTGCGATGATTTTGTAGCCCTGCTTTTTGAAAAATTGTTCCAGTTTGCGCTCGCCGATCTGCTTGTACCGCGTAAAATGCGAATACGTAAAATAAACTTTGTCGAAAGGCAGTTTTTTGAAATTTGTGCGCGCGAAATTCCGGATTGTGTCGATTTCGTTTTTGTATTCAGCGGTGAATTTGATTCCGTCGTCCGTGGTGAAAAAACTTTCGTCGGGCATGATTACATTTGCAAAGCGCGTAATTTTCTGCACGTGAACAAGATTCCGCCAGTCGATGCCGATTATTTTTAAAAGCGTTTTAAAACTTTCGCCGAATTTAAAATCAGGATAGGAAATGTAAACGATTTTGCAATTTGAAAATTTTTCGCTGAATTCCGCGGATTTTAAAAACCACATCCGCCGGATGCAGTCGGTAATGCAGTGCCCCCAGACGCCCACAAACATTCCCGCGTAAATGACCGTTTCGTCTGAAAAGGAAACTTCCTCCGGTGAAAAGTCGTATTTTCCGTCATCGCATTTGTGCAGATAGGAGTTTTTAATGTAAATTTCGTTTTCATCTATTACCCCCCCCCCTGCTTGCCATCCGGTAGCATTCACTTTCCATTTTCCGGGCAGAAGGGTTGCGTTTTTCAGGATGGCGTAAGAAAGTTTTTTTTCCGATTTGTGGGTGGTGCGGAGCGAGTCGCCGAAGTAACTTGCGTCGTACAGGTAGTCGAAATTTTGCATTGTTTCCTCCGTGTGCAAAGTGATGGCGTAACAATACATTAAGTGCGTTCGCTTTGTCCATTGCGGAAAATTTACGGGCGCTCAGGAAAATCGCGGTGAATTGCATCTGCCATTTTTTTTGCCACTGAATTCCATGAAAAATTTTCGATGTAAAAATCGCGATTTTTTTCTACGTTCTGCCGGATTTTTTCGTCTGCCAGAAGTTTCAGCATTAAATCTGCAAGGGAATTTTCGTTTTCGTCTTTTAAAACAAAACCGGTTTTTCCGTCCTGAACCAGATACGGCATTTCAAAAGCATCGCGGACAATGCAGGGCAAACCGAAACTCAACGCTTCCACGAACGCAATTCCGAACGCTTCAAATTTTGACGGCATGCAAAAAATGTCGCACCTGTTGAAGAGGTCGCTCAAATTTTCGTAGGGAACGTCGCCCAGAAAATTTACGTTCTGAATTTTGCATTCCCGCCGGCAGCCTGCAACGTAAAGTTCGATTTCCGGTCGGATTTTTTGCGCGATTTCAAACGCTTTCAGAACCAGCGGTCCGTTTTTCCTTTCAAAATCCCTGCCCACAAAAAGAATTTTGTTTCCGCATTTTTTTGACGAATCGATTTTTGATTTGTCCGCGTTGATTCCTGCGCCCACCACGTGAATTTTTTTTTCGTCGAATCCGCATTGCACCAGATCCTTTTTGAGCCATTCGCCCATGACAAAAATTCCTGCCGAATTCTGCAAATGTTCGTTTTGAATTTTTTCGCGTTCAAGAATTTTTTTCCGCGGAATTTTTTGAAATCCTGAAAATTCAAAAAGCGATTTTTCTTCGTCGCAAATTTTCCGCAGC
>CAZACA010000043.1:0-13543 GCA_964483515.1 uncultured Treponema sp. | reverse complement strand
ACGGATACAAAAACGAAATTGCACTTTTGCGAAGCCGCTTCGTGGAATAAAAAAATTGCACCGAAATTTCCGCGATGATTCAAATTGAAAATTTTCGGCGGACGGATTATACTCTGCCTCGTTATGTTTGGAAAAAAATCGGAAAAGCAGAATCAAAAAAAACGGACGGGAATCGGGCTGGCGCTGTGGCTTCTGGCGGCGCTCGTTCTTTTGGTTTTTTTTCTTGTAAATCAAAAGCGGATTGCAAGCAATTTAAAGGCGACCGGATTTTTCAACAAGGCAGGGCTGAAGACTCCTGAATTTGTGGAGCGTGCACCGGATTATTTTGCTGCGGATAAAAACGACGTGGCGCCAATCGAATCGGTGGAAATCGACCTGAACGGCGTCGGTTCTCATGCGGACGAAAAACGGTTCAGCGAAAAAAATGTTCTGCCGCAAAATGATTCAGCCAGAAAGCAGCAGGAAGAAGCAAAAATCGAAAAAAAATCGGATGAACAGATTCCTTCCGCGGAAAAAAAACCGGAACAGAAAAAAGAAACCGTCGTAAAAAAAGAAGTGGAAGTCAAAACCGAAACGGCGGCGAAAACCATGAAACTGAAACTTTTTTTTATGACCATAAACAGCAGCGGAAATGTTTCGCGGATTGAAGTGGTGCGCGAAATGAAAAAATCCGACGGTCCGCTGGTGGATGCAATCAACGCACTGATTGGCGGTCCCACTCCGGCTGAACAGAAATTGGGCTGCCGCTCGCAGATTTCAAAAAACACACGGCTTCTGGGCGCTTCGGTAAAGGACGGAATTGCCACGCTGAATTTCAGCGACGATTTTCAGTTCAACGAATACGGAATGGAAGGTTTGCGCGACCAGTTACAGCAGATCGTTTTTACGGCGACGGCGTTTCCTACCGTGGAAAGGGTGCAGTTTCTGGTTTCGGGCGAACGGCGTGAATATCTGGGCGAAGATTCCACAAAAATCATGATTTACGCACCTTTGGGCAGAAGCAATTTCCTGTAAAAATCCCATGTTTCACGAAACGAACAAAAAAAAATCCGCGCAAAAAAAAGAATCCTCAAAAGCATTCCGCAAAAAATCTTTTTGTTTTATACTCTGCCCATGGAAAGAAAAAAAATTGTTGTTTTGGATTTCGGAAGTCAGTACGCGCACCTTATTGCCAAGCGTTTTCGCATGATGGGCTACTATTCGGAAATTGCGCTGCCTTCTTCGGACAAAAAAAATTTCGCGGACGCTGCCGGAATCGTTTTTTCGGGCGGACCTGCAAGCATTTACGACGACGAAACTCCTGAATTCAACGCTGAAATTCTTTCGCTGGACGTGCCGGTTCTGGGACTCTGCTACGGTCATTACGTGGTTCAGTCGGGCTACGGCGGAAAAATTCAGAAAGCTTCCACGGGCGAATTCGGTTATGCCACGCTGAAACTCAACGGAACGGATTGTCCTCTTTTCCGCGGAATTTCGGGCGAACAGCAGGTGTGGATGAGTCATCAGGACGAAGTAATTCAGTGCGGAAACGGATTTGAAATCGTCGGTTCCACAAAAGACTGCAAATTTGCCGCGACACAAAATCTTTCCAAAAAACGGTTCAGCCTGCAATTTCACTGCGAAGTAAAGGACACTCCGTGCGGAAATCAGATTTTTGAAAATTTCGCGAAGTTCTGCAACATGGAAAAAAATTGGGACGAAGACACCGTGCTCAATCACATTTTACAGTCGGTAAAAAATCAGGCGGGCGAAAAAAAAGTCCTTCTGTTTTTAAGCGGCGGAGTCGATTCAACCGTAGCGTTTGCAATTTTAAATAAGGCGCTGGGAAAGGAACGCGTTCTGGGGCTGCACATTGACAACGGATTCATGCGCAAAAACGAAAGCAAAAACGTGTGCGATTCTTACCGTAACCACGGATTTACGAATTTTGTGGCGGAAGACGCGGGCGAAAGTTTTTTAAAGGCTGTGGAAAATTTAACCGATCCGCAGAAAAAACGGATGGCTGTGGGCGAAAATTTCATTTCGGTTCGGGACGAAGTAGTACGAAAATTAAATTTAAATCAGGACGAATGGATGCTCGCACAGGGAACGCTTTATCCCGACATCATCGAAAGCGGCGGAACGAAAAATTCCCGCGTAATAAAAACTCATCACAATCGCGTAGACGGAATTCAGCGGCTGATTGAAAAAGGCATGGTCATTGAACCGCTGAAAGATTT
Organism: uncultured Treponema sp.; assembly: GCA_964483515.1. GTDB lineage: Bacteria > Spirochaetota > Spirochaetia > Treponematales > Treponemataceae > Treponema_D. The sequence goes on along the minus strand of CAZACA010000043.1, from coordinate 11,324 downwards.
GTACAAGGACGAAGTTCGCGCCATGGGAAAAAAAATCGGGCTGGAAGATTCCCTCGTAATGCGTCATCCGTTTCCCGGGCCCGGATTAAGCATAAACGTTCTGTGTTCCGACGGAATTCTTTCCGCGCAGGACAACGACGAATTTCAAAAGGCATCGGAAGAAATTCAGCGCATGGAACTTTCCATGTTCTGCGAAAAATGTTCGGCGAATTTAAAGAAATTTGCGCTTCCCGTAAAATCCGTGGGCGTTCAGGGCGACTTCAGGACGTACAGATTTCCTGCGGTTTTAAGTTTTGCAAAAAAAGAAAACGGATTTTTTCATCTGCCTGAAAAATGGGAAAAACTCGAAGAAGCATCCGTGGCAATTACGAACAACGCACTGCACATAAATCGCGCCGTAATCCGTCTGTGGCAGAATCCGTCAGCGGACGACGCGCAGATGAAATTGCAGAAAGGTTACTGCATTAAACGGCGACTTGACCAGACCCGCGATGCCGACGACATTGTTTTAAAGGCACTGCACAAAAGCGGATGGTACGAAAAAATTTTTCAGCATTTAACTATAAACATTCCGTTCGCTTCCGCCGAAAATCGTTGCAGTTTCGTTTTGCGTCCGCTCTGTTCCGAAGACGTAATGACCGCACGATTCGCGCATCTGCCTCAGGATCTGCTTATGGAAATCGTCCGCGAAATTTCATCCCTTCCCTTCACCGACGCAATTTTTTTCGATTTGACGAATAAACCGCCTGCGACTTTTGGCTGGGAATAATCGATTTTTTGGAGAGTAAAGATGATTGACGATTCGGATTACAAGACGATTCTGGACAATTTTCCCACGTCCGTCGTAATTGCAAAAAAAGGAAGCGGCGAAAATTCCTTTGAAATTATTTACACCAACGAACGGTTCACGCGAATCACGCAGAATAAAGTTCACGAAGGGCACGACGTTTCCAAACTGGGGGAAGAAGTCTGCGAAGGCGTCAACTGGACTGAACTGATTCAGCGGACGATGAACGGCGGAATTTCCACGGAAAAAACTTTTTACTCCGAAAAATTTTCCATCTGGATTCAGGTGAACGTAAACTGCGTGCAAAAAAAATTCGCAGCCATTTCTTTTTCCAACGTTTCCGAAATAAAAAATTACGAAACTGCGCTGAACGAACAGACAAAAAAACTTGAAAACGTTTCCCATCAGCTTTTTTCCAGCCAGGAAAATATCGACATTCAGCTGAAAAACATTCAGACGCTAAACGAACAGCTTCTGTTTGCGGCGTACCACGATTCCCTCACGAACCTTTACAACCGCGCGTGGCTGAAAATCAATCTGAATTTAATAATCAGCGAAGCAAAAAAAGCCCACGAAAAATTTTCCATTCTGCTTTTCGACATTGACAACATGAAAAACGTAAACGATTCCCGCGGACACGAAGCAGGCGACGATTTGTTGAAGCAGTCCGCAGCGATTTTAAAGCTTCTGGAATCGGAACAGGTGATGACGGTACGAAGCGGCGGCGACGAATTTATCCTGATTTACAAAAACATAAAAAACCGCGAAGAAGCGCTGACCAAAGCAAAAAAAGTCCTGACATTTTTTAACGCGGAAGACATCGGCATTTCGGGCGGAATTTCGATTTTTCCTGAAGATTCTGAAAATTACGAAGACCTGCTGAAATTCGCGGACATGGCAAAAATCGACGCGAAAAAAAACGGCAAGAACACCATCGAAATTTTTCATTCGGTCATGCAGGAACGATTTCTTTCCAAACTCAACATGGAAACGAAACTGTACAACGCCATCGTGTCGAAAAATTTTCAGCTTTATTATCAGCCGCAGTACGACGCCAAAACAAAAAATCTCCGCGGATTTGAAGCGCTTTTAAGGTGGCGCGACGAAGATTTGGGCTGGATCAGTCCCGACCAGTTCATTCCGCTGGCAGAAGAAACTTTTTTTATAATTCCGCTGGGCGACTGGGTTTTAAAAACTGCAATTTCCGCGCTGAAAGAATGGGAAGAAAAATTCGGATTCGACGGAGTTCTTTCGGTGAACGTTTCGCCGGTTCAGTTCGCGCAGGACAATTTTGAAGAAAATTTTCTGGAAAAAATCCGCGACGAAAACATCAATCCTGACCATCTGGAAATTGAAATTACGGAAGGCGTCCTGATTAACGACGTAAAAAAAACAATCGGCAAACTGAAAAAAATCCGCAGTTACGGCGTGGGCGTTTCGCTGGACGATTTTGGCACGGGATATTCTTCCCTCCGCTATCTGCAAATTCTTCCGCTGACCACGCTGAAAATCGACAAATCGTTCATTCAGAATATTTCGATTTCAAACGGAAGCACGGATTCCTTTGAGCAGAATTTAACCGAAAACATCGTGTCGCTGGCAAAAAAAATGAATTTGCAGACAATCGCGGAAGGCGTGGAAGACCAGGGACAACTGGAAGTTCTGCGGATTTTCGGATGCAGCACCATTCAGGGATTTTTGTGGGGAAAACCGATGCCGAAAGATTTGTGCGAAGAACTCATTCAGACCGAAATGCAGAAACGCCGGAATTAAATTCTGTACTCAAGGAATTTTACGCGTCCTTTTTCCACCGCGGATTTTATCTGTTTTTCGCGCAGGCTCAGTTCGCTTTTTCCCGATTTCACTTCGATGAAAAAAATTTCTTCGATCTGTTTTCCTTCGGCGCTTCCCGGAAATGCAACAAAATCCACGGGCTTTCCCACGAAACGAACGTCACCGGGATTGCACGGAAAATCCGGCAGAAAAGGCGCAATCTGCTCACCGAATTGTCCGCCCAAAACCGCACGGCTTTTTTTTACTGCATCTTCCCGTTCTTTTTTTACCGCTGATTTATCGCGCAAAAACTGAATCGTCCGTCCCAAAAAAAATCCTGCAAAAAGAAACGCTGCACAAAAAATTAAATCCCACTTCTGCAAAACCGCTGAAATTTTTTCCATTTGATTTTTCCTCCAATCGATTTTATCATTGTCCCCATGAAAAGAAAATTTTTTTTCCTGCCGATTATTTTTCTTTCGGTTGCATTTGCGCAGAATTCCGGCGGCGTAAAATTCCGTTTTAAATATCAGAAAGGCGACACGTACAGAATTCTTTCCACCGTAAACGAAGACGTTTATTTTAACCGCGTAAAAAATCATTCGTCGGTAATCGTAAACCGTGTCACTGCGGAAGTTACTGAAACCACGGAAGACGGCAGCGGAATTCACGACTGCATTTTTATGACCACGGAAGATTCCACGGGCGACTGGAGCGGCGCGAATTTTTCCTGGGGCGAAGAATACAGGAGCATTTTTAAGCGCGACAAATTCGGCGTGTACGAAATCAGCGACGAATATTTCATGCCCACAGTTCGTGACGTGCCGATTTTTCCCGACCGCGAAATTTTCCCGGGCGAAACATGGACTGCAAAAGGACACGAAGCCCACGATTTGCGCCAGGGATTCGGAATCGAAAAACCGTACAAAGTTCCGTTCAACGCAGAATACACTTTCCGCGGAAAAGACGAAAAAACCGGACTTTACGAAATCAACGTACGCTACACGCTTTACATGGAATCTCCCAGGCAGAATTCCGCAGGAGAATGGCCGCTCGTAACCCAGGGATTTTCCGACGAAACAATCTGGTGGGACAACGAACGGGGCGCCATCGATCATTACAACGAAACGTTCAGAATTTTTATTGAATCGTCCGCGGGAAATCTTTTTGAATTTACCGGAAGCGCAAAAGCCGAAGTCACAGATTTTGTCCGCACCAACACAAGCGAAAATCTTCAGCGGGTAGAAAAAAAAGTTCGCGACCTGGGACTGAAAAACGTAACGGTAAAACCCGGCGAAAAAGGACTCACCATTTCCATCGAAAACATTCAGTTTGAACCGGACAGTGCAGTTCTCATGGAAAGCGAAAAATCCAAACTCCGCGAAATTTCAAAAATCCTGAACGAATATCCCAACGACATTCTTGTAACGGGTCACACCGCGCTGGCAGGAAGCGAAAAAATGCGCCAGATTTTAAGCGAAGAACGTGCATCGTCCGTGGCGGATTTTTTCGTGCAGAACGGAGTCCGCGACAGATACCACATTTTCACTCAGGGATTCGGCGCAAAAATTCCGGTCGCCCCCAACAACACTGAAGAAGGCAAGGCACGAAACCGGCGCGTAGAAATTACGATTCTGGACAAATAATTTTTTTTAAGAATGCGTAATTTCCTTTGCCTTTTCTTCGATTTTTTTTGAAAGCGTCTTTACGTCGTCCGCGAATTCAGAAATCAGCCTGACGAAAACTGAACCTGCCACAACGCCTTCCACCGCAGAAGAAAGTTTCGCCGACTGCTCGCCGTTCGTAATTCCGAATCCGCCGAAAATTCTGCTTCCGCCCTCGCCTGCGTTTTTTAAAAATTCGATTGTGTCTTCGCTGATTTTTGTTTCGCTGCCGGTAATTCCTGCCCGAAGCGCCGCGTAAATATACGGAAATCCCGCCGTGGCAAGTTTGTGCAGCCGATTTTTTTCCATGCTCGGTGCCGCAACCGGAATATTTTCCATGCCGAATTTTCTGCATGAAGACGTAAGGTTTTCGTCGTGGTCAAAAGGCAAATCCGGAATGATTAACGCTGAAACGCCTGATTCGCTCGCCATCCTGCAAAAATTTTCTACGCCCGGAGTATAAACGAGTGACGCGTAACTCATGATGTAAACCGGAATTTCCGGAAACGCATCGTGAACTTTTTTTATGAAAGCAAGTCCGTCTTTTGTCCTGTAGCCGCGCTTTAAAACTTCCGTGCACGCCGCCTGAATCGCAGGACCGTCCGCACTCGGGTCGCTGAACGGCAGCTGAATTTCAAGAATTTCCGCTCCTCCCCGAACCAGAGCCGAAGCAACTTCAAATGCAATTTCATCCGTGGGAAAACCCGCCACAAGATGGGACATAAGTTTTATTCTGTTCATTTTTTTCTCCAAATTTTTTCCGCGTATTTTCCGCCGATTTTTTTACATCAATTTTGCGTCGTGAATGTCGGTCTGATTTTCTACGCGCTCAAGTTCCGCCTTTAAAAATTGAATCCATTCGTCCCGCCTGAAAACCGGATTCGTAATGAACAAATCTTTGTCGCCGCGTCCGCTCATGTTTATGATGACCGCTTTTTCTTTCGGCAGTGTGGGCGCAAGTTTCATGGCGTATGCTCCTGCGTGTGCGCTTTCCATGGCAAATAAAATTCCTTCGCGCTTTGCAAAAAAATCTACGGCAGCCAGCGCTTCCCTGTCCAGAATCGAAGTGAATTCTATGCGGCCTGATTTTCCGAGTTCAGCAAGCTGCGGTCCGATTCCCATGTAGTCGAGTCCTGCGCTGATTGAACGTGTGGGCAGACTCTGTCCGTCTTCGTCCAGCAAAAAACGGCTTTTGTATCCCTGAACGATTCCTTCGCGGCTTGCGTTTCCCGTCATGCGGCTTGCATTTTCGCCCACGTCCGGTCCGATTCCGCCTGCTTCCACGCCAATCAGTCTGGGTGAATCCGATGAAATGAACGGACTGAAAAATCCGATGGAATTACTTCCGCCGCCCACGCACGCAACTAAAGCCGCCACATCGATTCCGCGTTCTTCGCACTGCTTTTTTACTTCGTTTCCGATGACGCTCTGAAATTCCCGCACGATGTCAGGAAACGGATAAGGTCCCAGCGCACTTCCGATGACGTAATGAGTCGTGTCGAAATTTGCAGCGTAATCCCGCATGGCTTCGTTCACCGCATCTTTCAGCGTTCGGCTTCCGGATTTAACCGCGCAGACTTTTGCACCGTAAAGTTCCATTGCCGCAACATTCGGCTGCTGACGACGGACATCCACTTCGCCCATGTAAACCGTGCATTCCATTCCAAGTTTCGCACACGCCGCTGCCGTTGCAAGTCCGTGCTGACCCGCGCCTGTTTCCGCAATAATCCGCGTTTTGCCCATCCGTTTTGCAAGCAGACACTGACCGATTGCATTGTTGATTTTGTGCGCGCCCGTGTTTGCAAGCCCTTCGAGTTTTATGTAAATTTTTGCGCCGCCCAGAATTTCCGTTGCCGTCGGTGCAAAATAAAGGGGAGTTTCCCGACCGATGTAATCACGCCGGATAACTTCCAGTTCTTCCAGAAATTCTTTGTCGCTCATGTATTTTTTGAACGCCGCCGAAAGTTCATCCAGGGGCCGACGCAAAACTTCAGCCACATACATTCCGCCGTACTTTCCAAAAAATCCGTTGTCCGAATCGTTCATATTTCCTCCAATTTTTTTTTCGATTTTTTTACCGATGAAGTTCGCGAAAAAAATTTTCCAGTTTTGAAAAACTTTTTTTTCCGGGTGAATCTTCCACGCCGCCCGACAAATCCGCGAGTTCAATTTCAAATTCGTTTTTCAGGCAAAAAATATTTTCCGCAGAAATTCCGCCGGCAAGCCACAGAGAATTTTTTTCCGCAACTTTTTTCACCAGTTCCGACGCAATTCTGTTTCCTGTTCCGCCCCGAAGATTCTGCGTTTTTGCATCGATTAAAATTCGCGGCTCGCCCATTTTTTTCAGCGCGTCAATTTTTTCCAGATCGCTTTCCGACGAAACGCCCACGGCAAAATAATGCGGAAGGGATTTTAAACTTTCACTGCCGAAAAATTTCTGCGTGTCTTCCGCGGAAAAATCGTGCAGCTGCAAAAAATCCACCGTGCCGTTTTTGCAAAGTTCCTGCGCTTCCTTCGACTCTTCGCTTTCCAGATCCACGATTACCGCCGAAAGAAAAATTTTTTTTCCGCCGGAATTTCTGCTTTTTATAAATTCAGAAATTTTTTCCACGTCGATTTTTTTTACGTTCCGCGAAGAATTTTTATAAAAAATAAAGCCCAGAAAATCCGCGCCGCATTCCACCGATTTTTTTGCATCGTCCAGATTCGTTATGCCGCAAATTTTTGCAAACGGAATTTTTTCCGCGGAATTTTTTTTCCCGTAAAGAACCTGAGAAAATTCGTTCCATTTTTTTGCCGCCTGATTTTCTTTTGCGTTCACAAATCCGTCCACAAGAATTTTCGCTTCGTCAGGATTTCGCGCCGCCGCTTCGCCCAAAAGCATTCCGCCGAATCCAAGGCTTCCTGCAAACGACGCCGCTTCCTTCGTACGAATTCCGCTTTCAAAAACTACGCGCATTTTTTCGCCGCAGGAATTTTTTATTTTTTGCAGAAGGCACGAAGGCGAAAGCAAATCGATTTTAAAATTCCGCAGGTCACGGGCATTCACTCCGCAGGCAATAAATTCCGTACCGAATTTTTTTACCGCGAGTGAAATTTTTCTGATATCATCGTCAAGGCGTAATTCCACAAAAGCCGTAATACCACATTTTACGCAGCGTTCCGTCATGGAAATCAATTTTTCGTCGCTTAAAATCCGTGCAATGAGCAGAACTGCATCCGCGCCGCATTTGTACGACACGTCGATTTCGTCTTCTTCCAGCAGAAAATCTTTCCGCAAAACCGCCGCATTTTCTGCCACGCCCGCCACGCAAATCAAATCGCGCAGAGTTCCCTTGAAAAAATTTTTTTCAGTTAAAACGCTGATTGCACTTGCGCCCGCTTCTTCGTATTTTTTTGCCGTTTCCGCGGAATCCAGATTCGGAGCAATGTCGCCTTTGCTTGGAGACGCACGCTTCACTTCCAGAATGACGCCTTTTTTTTTCAGGAACGGAACGATTTTTTTTTCGCGAATTTTCGGAATCGTTTCGCCGAACGTCACGCCGAATTTTTCCATGTCGCGCCGCCTGAGTGAAACGATTTCGTCCAGAATATTTTTTTCCATTTTTTTTCCGCTAGAACGAATTTGAAACTTCGACGATTTCTTCGAGTTTTCGTTTTGCCTTAAAAGAATCGATGGCTTCCTTTGCCATGTCGAATCCGTCCCTGATTGTGCGCGCTTTTCCTGCGATGTACAGAACTGCACCCGCATTCAGGCAGACCGCCGACTTGATTGTTTTTCGTCCGCCGCCGTTTAAAATTTCCATGCCGAGTTCCGCGTTTTCTTTTCCGGTTCCGCCCGCGAGTTCCGATTCGTCCGCATCGCTGATTCCGAATTTCGCCGGATCGATTACGTACTTGTATTCCTTTCCGTCGTCGTTAATCTGAAATGCACGGGTCAATGCACACGGAGAAATTTCGTCGTAGCCGTCGTCGCTTGCAATTACCAGAACGCGTTTTGCACCCAGCGCTTTTGCAGCCTTTGCAACGGGTTCCAGAAGTTCCCGCGAATAAACGCCCAGAAGCTGATACGCCGCGCCCGCAGGATTTGACAAAGGTCCGAGCACGTTCATAATCGTCTTGATTCCCAGCGCTTTTCTGACAGGTCCCGCAAACCGCATTGCACTGTGATAAATCGGAGCCATTAAAAATCCGAAGCCGGTTCTGTTTATGAGTTCCGCAGTCTGTTCGGGTTTTGTGTCGATTTTAATTCCGATGTTTTCAAAAAAATCCGCCGCACCGGATTTCGATGACACTGCACGATTTCCGTGTTTCGCCATGGGCTGTCCGCAACTTGCAGCCACGATTGCACTCAGCGAAGAAATGTTGAACGAACCTTTTCCGTCGCCGCCGGTTCCCACGATTTCCGCCAGGGAATTTCCGTCCACAGGAAGCGGAGTTTTCTTTTTTACGAGCACCGAAGCGCATCCCGAAAGTTCCGACGCCGCTGGTCCTTTTGCAGCAATGGCAACTAAAATCGCCGAAGTAACGCGTTCGTCAAGAGTTCCGTCCGTGAGATTTTCCATGAAAAGTTCAGCCTGCTTGAACGACAGATCTTTTTTTTCGATGAGCTGATTCAAAAATTCCGCCACGGGAAGATTTTCCCTTCGATAGTTCAAAAACGCCTTAAAAATTTCGTCGCCTTTCTGACTCGCAATGGATTCAGGATGAAACTGAACGCCTTCGATTAACAGAGTTTTGTGACGGATTCCCATGATGTCGCCGTCGGATGAACGGGCCGTAATTTCAAATTCCGCGGGCAAAGTTTTTTCGTCAATGACAAGGGAATGGTAGCGCGTAAACGATTCTTTTTTTCCAATCAGACGGAAAAGTCCGCGACCGTCAAAATCCATTTCTTCCACAACGCCGTGACAGATTCTTTTTGCCTGAATGATTTTTGCACCGAACGCTTCACCAATCGCCTGATGACCAAGGCACACGCCCAGAATCGGAATTTTTCCCGCGAAAAATTTTATCGCTTCTTCACTTACGCCTGCTTCGGATGGAACGCCGGGACCGGGACTAATCACAAGATGCGACGGTTTCATTTTTTCAATTTCCTGCACGGTGATTTCTTTTGAGCGAATCACTTTCACTTCTTCACTGCTCAGCCTTTGGAGCGACTGCACCACGTTGTATGTAAAACTGTCGTAGTTGTCGATTACCAGAATCATTTTTGCCTCCGTTTCTTTTTGTAGAAACAGATTAGCGGTTTGCTTTGTTTCTGTCAAGAGAAACATTTTTCGTTGATTTTTTCAATGCAAAGTATCATATTTGCGTCATGTTTAAACCTGAAATCATCGACTCGCTGAAAGGATATTCGGCGAAAACTTTTTTCAGCGACCTTACTGCTGGAATTATCGTTGGAATCGTCGCGCTTCCCATGGCGATTGCTTTTGCCATTGCATCGGGCGTGGAACCTGAACGCGGATTTTTTACTGCCATCGTTGCCGGATTTTTAATTTCGCTTTTAGGCGGAAGCAAAGTTCAAATCGGCGGACCGACCGGAGCGTTTGCAGTAATCGTTTACGGCGTCGTTTCCAGATTCGGATATTCAGGTCTGGTGATTGCAACGATTATGGCAGGCGTTCTGCTGATTCTTCTGGGCGTTTTTAAAATGGGCGGACTGGTGAAATTCATTCCGTACACAATCGTCACGGGATTCACGGCAGGAATTGCGGTAACCATTGCAACGGGTCAGCTGGGAGATTTTTTCGGGCTGAACATTTCAGTTTTTCCACGCGGATTTGAAAAAATGCCCGGCGATTTTTTGGGCAAAATAAAAACGTATGCGCTGAATTTTTCAAGCGTAAATTTTTATTCACTTTCCATGGCGGCGGTTTGTCTTGCGCTGATTTTTCTGTGGCCGAAATTTTTCAAAAAAATCACGTCGAAAATTCCGGGCAGCCTTATCGCGATAATTCTTGCAACGGTAGCGAGCCTGCTTTTAAAAAAATACGCCGGTCTTGAAACTGACACAATCGGTTCGCGATACGGTTCCATTCCGTCGAATTTGCCGCGCCCTTCAATTCCTCCGCTGAGCATCGAAACCATCACCGCGCTTTTTCCCACGTCAGTTTCCATTGCAGTTCTTGCCGCCATCGAAAGCCTTCTGAGCGCAGTGGTTGCTGACGGAATGATTGGCACGAAGCACAATTCCGACACTGAACTGATTGCACAGGGAATCGCAAATATCGCGTCACCGATTTTCGGCGGAATTCCTGCAACCGGAGCCATCGCACGAACGGCAACGAACATAAAAAACGGCGCAAAAACTCCTGTGGCAGGAATCGTTCACGCGCTGACACTTTTTTTAATCATGATTTTTCTGGGACGATTTGCGGTTTACATTCCCATGGCGTCGCTTTCCGCGGTGCTGCTGAACGTTGCATGGAACATGGCGGGCTTTCCGTCGGTGCGTGCACTTTTAAAAGGACAGAAATCCGATGCAGCGGTTTTAGTTGTAACTTTTGTCATTACAGTCTTCATCGATTTGACCGTCGCCATCGAAATCGGACTTGGACTTGCAGCATTTTTCTTCATCAAAAAAATGATCGACCTTTCCGAAGTGCAGAACGAACGCGAATCCATTGCAAAAGGAATTTCCCACACGGACGCAAAAGAAGAGCCGCTGGAAATTCCCCAGGGCGCAGTCGTTTACGAAATCGAAGGGCCGCTTTTTTTTGGAACGGTGCGAAAATTTGAAATCGCCATGGAACGCGCAAAAACCGACACAAAAGTTCTGGTTCTGCGGATGCGCAACATGATTTATCTGGATGCAGGCGGAATCCGTGCGCTGGAACAGGCAAAATCTGCATGCGACCGTCGCGGAATCGTCATGGTGCTTTCGGGAATTCACACGCAGCCGTACATGCTTTGCGCAAAAACCGGAATGGACGAAAAAATCGGAAAAGAAAATATTTGCGCCAACATTGACGACGCACTGAACAGAACGAAAAAAATTCTGGAAGGAAAAAAATGAACGAAAAATTCAACGAAAAAAATTCTGGAAAAAAATTCGATGCAGAAAATTCCGCGGAAGAAAATTTCAGCGAAAAAAA
>CAZACA010000042.1:0-13544 GCA_964483515.1 uncultured Treponema sp. | reverse complement strand
CAAACAAGCTTTCATACATGGGTGCAAGACCTTTAGATGTAATGATTACAGGAGTAACTGGTGCTGGTAAGTCAACAACTTTAAACACCATTTTTCAAAAAACAGTGGCTAAGGTCGGTGACGGAGCAGCTCCCGAAACAATGGAACTGGATTCATTTTTTTATCTGCTTCCGTGCCTGATGCGTTTTTTTCTTCCGGAGTTCCTTTTGCCGCGGATTCGTCCTTAATTTTTGCTTTAAGATATGCCTGTCAAAACGATTTAATTAAAAACTTCCCGTCAGTTTTTCTGCTTTTCTGAAAGGGCGGCGGCGTTTTGCGATAAAAGTTCGCGGGTCATGTTTTCGCTGTGTTTCATCATGGAGCGGGGAATTCCGTAGGCTTTTTCCAGGTCAGCGTCGGTCATAACTTCGTCGGGCGTTCCGTAATCCATGTCGCGGTTCGGGTGGATGAGCAGAACTTTTTCCGCGAATTTCTGCGTCAAATCGAGTTCGTGCATGGAAATAAAAATCGGTGTCTGCGTCTGAACTGAAAAATTCCTGAGGTATTCCAGCGCCGAATTTTTTTGCCGGTCTTCCATGGCGAAAAACGGTTCGTCCATAAAAACGCTTTTGCTTCCGTAGAGCAGGCTGAATGCAAGCAGGACGCGCTGATTTTCGCCCTTGGAAATTTCCGTCAGTCCGTGATTCATGACCGGAGCGAGTTCAAAAACGTCAGCCACTTCGCCGAACAAATCGCCGGATTTTATGCCTTTTGATGCAGCCTTTAAATTTCCGCTCTGATAAACGAACGAAAGCAATTTTTCAACTTTTTCATTCGACTCGAATTCCATATTCTGATAAATCACCGAACAGAGCAGGTTCCGCGATTCTTCGTCCAGTGAAAAAATGTCTTCGCCCATTACCGAAATTTTTCCGCCTGAAGGACGGATTCTTCCCGAAGCCAGAAGCATGAAAGTCGATTTTCCGCAGCCGTTGGGTCCGATGATGCTCGTGAATGCGCCGGGAATTTTTCCCGAAAAATGCTCGAATACGGGTCGCGGCACAATCTGCTTTCCGTTTTCGTCCAGGTCGCCTTCCACCGCAGGATAGGCAAAAGTTACGTCGTCAAATTCAATGAAATCCATGGAAAGGAGATTATTGTAAATTTCACTTTTGCGGAATAGTTTCCGGCTGATTTTTTTGCGCGCGGAAGGAAGAAATTCTTTAAAAAAAAATCGTCGCTTCCGCGGAAGGAAGAAAAAAGTTCCGTGCATTTTTGCCTTGCTCGTGTTATAATTCGCCCAAGAGGAAATCTCAAATGGACGTTGTTGAAGAATACAAAAAATTTCTGGACGAAGGAAAAACGGAACGGGAATGCGTGCAGGCAATCGTGCATTCGGCGGAAAAAATCGGGTACAAAAATATTGCACAGACTTCATCGCTGAAAGCCGGCGACAGAATCTACGTAGAAAAATTCGGTAAAAGCATCGCGCTTTTTGAAATCGGAAGCGGTTCGATTGAAGACGGCATGAACATTCTGGGTGCCCACATCGATTCTCCGCGGCTGGACGTAAAACAAAATCCGCTTTACGAAAAAGATTTTCTTGTTTATCTGAACACGCATTATTACGGCGGAATCAAAAAATATCAGTGGGTCACCATGCCGCTGGCGATTCACGGCGTAATCTGTCTGAAGGACGGAAGCACAAAACGAATTTCCATCGGCGAAAACGAAAACGATCCGGTTTTCTGCATTTCGGACATTCTTCCCCATCTGGCGCAAAAGCAGATGAAAGAAAACGCAGCCGATTTTATTTCGGGCGAAAGTCTCGATTTGATTGCAGGAAGCGAAAATCCTCCCACGGATGAAGAAAAAAAATCCGCGGAAAAAAATCCTGACGAAAAAGAAAAGGAAAAGGCGAAAAAATTCGTGCTGAAGATTCTGAAGGAAAATTTCGGCGTGGAAGAAAAAGATTTTAATTCGGCGGAACTGGAAATCGTGCCGGCTGGAAAAGCGCGTGATCTGGGATTCGACCGTAAACTTATTCTGGCTTACGGACAGGACGACCGTTCATGCGCGTTTACTTCGGCAAAAGCAATGTTCTGCGTTCGTGCAAAAAAACGGACGAACTGCTGCCTCTGCGTGGACAAGGAAGAAATCGGAAGTTACGGTGCGACGGGAATGGCGAGTCATTTTATGGAAAACGCGGTGGCTGAAGTGATTTCGCGGCTGGGTGAATATTCCGAACTGAAATTGCGGCGGTGTCTTTCCGGCAGTTTCATGCTTTCAAGCGATGTAAATGCTGCATTCGACCCCATGAACGCTGATTTGTTCGACAGGCAGAATGCATCGTTTTTAGGCGGCGGACTGGTTTTCTGCAAGTACACGGGCGCGCGGGGAAAATCCGGTGCAAGTGATGCAAATCCTGAATTCATCGCGAAACTCCGGAAAATTCTTGACGACGGAAACGTACGCTATCAGCTTGCGGAACTGGGCAAAGTGGATCAGGGCGGCGGCGGAACAATTGCCTATCTTGCGGCAAAATACGGAATGCACGTGCTGGATGCAGGAGTTGCGGTTCTGAGCATGCACGCTCCCTGGGAAATTACGGCGAAATCTGACATCGAAGAGGCGTACAAAGGCTACAAGGTTTTTCTGGGAATCGAATAAATGATTGAATTCGTTTTGTTCGATTTTGACGGAACGCTCATGGACACTTCTGAAGGCGTTTTTCATTCGTTTGACAATGTGGTTTCGTTTTACGGTCTGTCCGTGGAAAAAAGCGTTTATTCCGGAATGATCGGTCCTCCGCTGAAAGAAAGTTTTGAAAAAATTTTAAAGTTGCCGCAGTCCGAAATTTCTTCTGCCATGGAAAAATATCGCGAATATTATTCCGAAAAAGGAATGTACGAAGCGGAAATTTATCCGGGCGTGGAGGAATGCATAAAAAATCTGCGGAATTCCGGGCGGAAAATTTTCGTTGCCACGAGCAAGCCTGAAATTTACGCGAAAAAAATTCTTGAGCGCAAGGGAATTTTAAATTTATTTGATTTCGTGGGCGGAAGCGACCTGGAAGAAAAATTCCGCGTGGAAAAATCCGACGTAATCGATTACGTTCTGTCGTCAAACGGCGCATCGGCAGAAAAAGAAAAATGCATCATGGTGGGCGACCGGAAATTCGACGTGGAAGGTGCACATCGTTCGGGAATAAAATGCGCGGGAATTTTGTGGGGCTTCGGAAGTCGTGCGGAATTTAACGAATGCGGCGCTGATTTCGTCCTGGAATCTCCCCGCGATGTAGAAAAATTTATTTTGCAGGCTGGTGAATTTTGAAAATCCTCTGTATCGTTCTGATTCTGATTATTGTCGTCTCATACATCATTTTTTTTCTCCGCGAACGTGCGTCAAAATATTTCGTCACTGAAAATCAGTCCAGAAAAATCATCACCATGATGGAACGGGTAATCTGCAACGCCATCGAATCAAAGGACATCTGTTCCAGCGGAAGTTCCAGGCGGATTGCTGAATATTCCATGGAAATTGCGCGGCGGCTGGGAAAATCAAAACGGACGCAGGTGAGGATGTATTACGCGGGACTTCTGCACGACATCGGAAAAATCCGTCTGAGCGAAAAAATTCTGCGCAAAAACGGCAAACTTTCCGCGGTAGAAATCGAATGCCTCCGTTTTCACACGATAATGTCGTCAAACATGGTTCGCGGAATTTCGGAAGTAGAAGATGCGGCAAAATATCATCACGAACGGTACGACGGCAAAGGTTATCCCGAAGGACTGAAGGGCAGGGAAATTCCTGAATCGGCGCGGATTGTGGCGGTGGCTGATGCTTACGATGCCATGTCTTCCAGCAGAAGGTTCCGCGATCATTTTCCCCAGGAATTCATCCGTTCTGAAATTGAATCGGAATGCGGCTATCAGTTCGACCCGAAAATCGCAAAAATCATGCTTCAGATAATCGACGACGAAAATTTTTTCGTAAAGCATCCGGTCATTTACGAAAAGCAGATTCTGTACGTGGACGACGACAGCATTGCGCAGAAAGTAATGGAATTCATGCTGAAGGACGAACGCAACTACAACCTGACGTCAGTGAATTCCGCGTCACAATGCCTTGAAATCATGGAGCAGGAAAAATTCGACATCGTAATTCTGGACATAACGCTGGGTGAAATGGACGGATTCGCGCTTCTGGACAAAATCCGCAAAAATTCCGACGTGCCGGTGATTTTCGTTTCGTCCGACAAAACAAAGGAATCGGTTTCCAGGGCAAAAGGCCGCGGCGTGGAATATTATCTCGTAAAACCGTTTTCGCATCAGGAACTGGTGGAATCCATCGAAGACATCCTGCGCAAGGATTTATGCGAATAATTTTTTGGGGGAAAAATGAAATTTACGTTGGAAGACATTAAAAATAAACTTTTCAGCGAAACTTACTCGAACAAACAGATTCTTTTTAACTGCGTCTGCATTTCTTCGGGCGTGGGCGGATTCCTTTCGTCCGTAATTTCCCTTACAATTTCGTCGCTTCGTTTTCAGAGCGTTTTTTGTTTTGCGTGCAGCCTTTTGTGTTTTGCGTTTCTTTTTCTGGCGAACTGGAAAAATTTTTTTAAACTTTCCGCGGTTTCACTGATTTCGATTTTTTCGTTCGTTCTTTTTCCGCTGATTTTTTTTACGGGCGGCGGTCATCGTTCGGGAATTGCGCTGTGGTTCGGGCTGGAAATAATTTTTACTTTCCTGATTCTGGACGGATGCGTTTTCTGGGCGGTGCTCTGTCTGCAAATCGTTTCGATTTCCGCGTGCTTTCTTCTGGAATTTTACGACGTGATTCCGGTTCGTCCCATCGTTCCGCGGTCGGCTGCGTTCAAGGACATCGTGCAGAGCATTTTTTCCACCGGATTCATCGTGGGCGCCATCAACATCGTGCAGAATAAAATTTACGAAAAAAATCTGGCGATAATCGAAGGACGCAACAAGGATCTGGAAAAATCCGAAAAAAAGGCAGAAAAGGCAAACAACGCGAAAACCGATTTTCTGTCGAATATGTCCCACGAAATCCGCACGCCGATAAATTCGATTCTGGGCATGAACGAAATGATTCTGCGCGAATCAAAGGAAAAGAAAATTCTGGAGTATGCCGCGGCGATTCAGTTTTCGAGCAATGCGCTTCTTTCGCTGGTGAACGACGTTCTGGATCTGTCAAAAATCGAATCGGGAAAAATCGAAATAATCGAAGAGCAGTACAAACTTTCGGATTTAATCCTGAACAGTTACGGCATGATTTCCGAGCGCATGGAAAAAAAAGGAATCAAGGGCAGCGTTTTCTGCAACAAAAAACTTCCGTCGGTGCTTGTGGGCGATTCGGTGCATTTGCGGCAGATTCTGGTGAATTTTTTGACCAACGCGGTAAAGTACACGGAAAAAGGCAGCATCGATTTTTTTGTGCTCGGTTCAGTGAACGACGACGAAGCGAAACTCGTTTTCAGCGTAAAGGACACGGGCATGGGAATTAAGGCGGAAAATCTGGAAAGCGTCTTTAAAAAATTTGAGCGGCTGGAACTTCAGCGGAACAGGACGATTGAAGGCAGCGGACTGGGGCTGAGCATTTCAAAGCAGCTGGCGGATTTGATGAACGCAAAAATCGAAGTAAAAAGCGAATACGGAAAGGGTTCTGAATTTTCGCTGACAGTCGTGCAGAAAATTTTCGATGCGTCGCCCGTCGGTGAAGTTTCGCCCAAACGAAAAATTCTGGAAAAAGAATCCACGATTTATCATCAGAGTTTTGAAGCGCCCGAAGCGGAAATTCTTGCGGTGGACGATGTGGAACTGAATTTAATCGTTTTTGAAAATCTGCTTAAAGAAACGAAAATGAAAATCGATCTGGCGGGAAGCGGCGAAGAATGTCTGGCAAAGGCGAAAAAAAAGCATTACGACCTGATTTTCATGGATTACATGATGCCCGAAATGGACGGAATTCAGACGCTGGCAAAATTGCGTTCGGAAGAAAATTTAAACAAGGACACGAGCGTAATCGTTTTAACGGCGGATGCTCTTGCGGGCGTCCGGGAAAAATATCTTGCGGCAGGATTTAAAGATTACATTTCAAAACCGATCGACGGACAGAACATCGAAAAAATTCTGGTGAATTATCTGCCGAAGGAAAAAGTTTTTTTCAAGGTGGGAAATCAGGATCTTCCCTGCGGCGAAAAAATTTCCAAGCTCAAAAATATTCTGGTGGAATTCGATTTTGAAACGGCGCTTTCATGCTGCGACGACAGCGAACAGTTCTGCATCGAAATCATCAGCGAGTACTGCACGAACAATCACATTGACGAACTGAAAAAATTTTTCGACGAATGCGAATGGGAAAATTACCGGCTGCGGCTTCATGCGTTAAAAAGCACTTCGCGGACGGTGGGCGTGGTTGCGCTGGCGGAAGAATTTAAAATTCAGGAAGCGGCGGTAAAAAAATGCGAACTGGATTTTGCGCGGAAAAATCATCAGCCGCTCATGGAACACTACGAAAAAGTAATTTCAAAAATGAAGGAAGCCGGATTTTTTCAGGAAGAAAAAAAAGAATGAATTTTTTAAGCGGAATTTTTTTTCAAAAAGCGTTTCATTCCGCGGACAAAGTGTTATATTGTTCTGAAAACAAATTTATTTTCAGGAGAAAATCATGGCTGAAAAAAAGTACAACGTAGACAGTTTTAATCTGGATCACACAAAAGTTACCGCGCCTTTCGTTCGTCTGGCTTCCGAAAAAAAAGGAAAAAAAGGCGACATCGTAAGCAAATACGACATCCGGTTCTGTCAGCCGAACAAAGAATTCATGGCGACCGGTGCAATTCATACGCTGGAACATCTTGTGGCTGAATACATCCGCGACGAACTGCCGGGAATCGTAATCGACTTCAGTCCCATGGGATGCAGGACGGGATTTTATTTTACGGTCTGGGGCGACCACGAAGAATCTTACATCGCGGAACATTTGTGCAACGTGCTGGAAAAAGTTGCCGTCTGGGACAAAGAAATTCCTGCTGCGACGGAAGTGGAATGCGGAAACTATAAAGACCACGATCTGGATTCGGCAAAAAAACTCGCCGCTGAATGGGTAAAGGGAATCCGCGAAAAAGGCTGGAACTGCTACAAAAATTAACGCGGAGAATTGACACATGAACTTGCTTCAGAAACTCCGGGAGACGATGTTTTCCGTTTTTCCGATTATGGCGATTGTCCTGCTTCTTTCGTTTACCGTTGCGCCCCTTGATGCGAATATTCTGATCCGTTTTGTGGCGGGCGGAATTCTCGTTATCGTGGGGCTGACGTTTTTTCTTCTGGGCGTGGACATCGGAATTCTTCCCGTGGGCGAAAGAATCGGTGCTGCACTGACTTCAAAAAAAAATCTTGCGCTCCTGCTTTCCGTTTCGTTTTTAATCGGCGTAATCGTTACCATTGCCGAACCGGACGTTCAGGTTCTTGCCGACCAGATAAAATCGATTTCAGAAAGCGTAAATAAATGGGTGCTTGTGCTGGGAATTGCGGCGGGCGTCGGACTTTTTGTAACGATCGGTTTGTGCCGTACGGTTCTTTCGCTGAATCTGCGTGCGGTGCTGATAATTTCCTATGCGGTGCTTTTTGCCCTGGCGATTTTTTGTCCCGCGGAATTGCAGGGTGCGGCTTTTGATGCAGGCGGCGCGACTACAGGACCAATGACGGTTCCTTTTATAATGGCGCTGGGAATGGGCGTGGCTCAGGTTCGTTCGTCCGGCGCGGGCGGAAAACAGGGCGACAGTTCATTCGGGCTGACGGGAATTGCGAGCATCGGGCCGGTTGCTGCTGTCTGCGTCTACGGAATGATTTTAAATTCGCTGGGAAAATTTTCTGCATCGGCGCAAAAGGAAATTTCTTCCGCGGATGATTTCGGCGGAGGACTTTCGGTTTTTATCGAATGCATTCCTGACGTTTTGAAGGAAGTTTCGCTTTCGCTGCTGCCCCTCGTGGTCATGTTCGTGATTTTTCAGTTTGCGCTTTTAAAGCTTCCTCCGGTGCAAATCCGCAGAACTTTTCAGGGACTTTTTTACTGCTTTTTTGGTCTGGCGCTTTTTCTTACGGGTGCTGACGGCGGATTCATGGACGCGGGAAAACTTCTGGGAAAAATTCTGGGCGCAAAATCGCTGGGCGGAACCGGCTGGATTTTTCTGATTATTGCGGTGTCACTTCTTTTCGGTGCGATTACGGTTTTCGCGGAACCGGCTGTCTGGGTGCTTACGGAACAGGTTGAAAGCGTTTCGGGCGGAACGATTCAGCGGAAAATCATGCTTTATACGCTTTCATTCGGCGTGGCTTCGGCGGTGGCTTTAAGCATGATCCGCATAATTTTCGGATTCAGCCTGTGGTACATTCTGATTCCGGGTTATGCCCTTGCACTGCTTCTGACTTTTTTTTGTCCGCCGCTTTTCATGGGAATTGCTTTCGATTCAGGCGGAGTTGCTTCGGGGCCCATGACGAGTACGTTCATCCTTTCGTTTACGCTCGGTGCATCGTCGTCGTTTTCTTCGTCGGCAGGCGCGTTCGGAGTGATTGCCCTTGTTGCCATGACTCCGTTAATTGCAATCCAAATTCTGGGAATAATGTATAAAATAAAAACGCGAAAATCTGGAGGCGGAAAGTGAGTGCGTTTTATCTTTTGCTGGCGGAAGTGCCCCACGGAAAGGCGGATTCGGTTTCTGCGTCGGCGCATTCGGCAGGAAGTTCAGGCGGAACGGTTTTAATGGGACGGAGCATCAGCGCATCGTTTTTTGCGGACGCTCTTGGTCTCGGCGGAAAATCGCGGGATCTGGTTTTAATTCTGTCGGAAAAAAATTCGGCGGACGAAATCGCACTGAAAATCGTTCAGGATTTTTGTCGCGAAAAAAAAGGATTCGGTTATCTCTGTTCGGTGAAGGTGGGCGAAACCATTAAGAACGGAATCGAAAAAGGAAAGGAAGAAGAATTTATGGATGCAAGGCAAAATTTAATCTGGGTAATTTTAAATCGCGGATATGCGGACGATGCCATGGCTGCGGCTCGGAAAGCGGGTGCAGGCGGCGGAACCGTAATCAATGCCCGCGGAACTGCCCGTGAAGACGACGAAAAATTTTTCGGGATGCATATCGTGCCTGAAAAAGAAATGCTTCTGATTGTGGTGGACGCAGAAAAAAAACGTGCAGTAATGGACGCCATAAAAAATCTGGAATGCCTTTCTGCGCCCGGAAGCGGAATTGCGTTCTGTTCGGCGGTGGATTCGTTCTTTGCGCTGGGAAAAAAATGACGGACGAATTTTCCGCACGGAATTTTTTTGCTGAATGGAACGATTTTCTTTCCGCGGAATTTTCGTTCTGCAAAAAAATCGACAGCACGAATTCCGAACTTTTGCGCCGCGCAGAAAAAATCATGCCGTTTCTGGAAGCAGACGGAAGCGTTTCTTCCCGCGGAAAAAAATTCAATTTCTGTACGGTCGCTGCGGAAAGTCAGACAAACGGTCGCGGTCGGGTCGGTCGGGTTTTCGTTTCGCCTGAAAAAACCGGAATTTATTTCAGTTTCGCGTGGGTGAAAAAAAACGGCATCGAAAATCCTGCATCGGCTACGATTTCTTCGGCGGTGGGAATTTGCCGTGCGCTGGAAAAAATTTTCGGCGTTCAGTGCAAAATCAAATGGGTGAACGACATTTATTCCGGCTCCAAAAAAATCGCGGGAATTTTAACTGAAGGCGTGGTGAATCCGCAAAGCGGAAAAATCGAATGCGCCGTGGTGGGAATCGGAATCAACATTTTTACGGGCGAAGAATTTTCCGACGAACTCAAAAAAAAAGCACGCGGAATTGCAGACGGACTTGGCGTAAACGTGAGCCGCGTAAAAATTCTTTCGGAATGCCTGAAGGAAATTTTTTCGATTTTGCAGTCGGGCGAAGAAATTTCCGCGGAATACAAAAACCGTCTTTTTATTCTGGGAAAGCGCGTGGATTTTTTTCCTGCGGCGGGCGGACAAAAAAAATTTTCTGCGGTGGCAAGGGACGTTACAAAAAACGGCGAACTCATCGTGCAGCGTGACGACGGAAATCTGGTTGCGCTGAATTCAGGCGAAGTAACCATGCACGCTGAATCAGAATGAATTTTTTTCCGCGCTGATTTTACGCTTTTTCAAAAATCAGAATTTTCTGTACGATTTTTTTCAGCAGGGGAAATTTTGCCACTGGTTTTAAAAACGGAAAAATGCACGTCATTCCGCGGATAATGTCGTCGTCCTTTATTTTTTTAAAGCCTTCAGCCGCTTCCCCCAGGTCTATGAAACTGTCCGCACCGAATTTAAATGCAGCGCCGGTCTGCTTTATGGATTTTTCAAGTTTTTCCTGATTCACCCATTTTTTCGCCAGGCACTCCATGACCACAAACGCGTTGTCAAAATTTTCGCGGATGATTTTCAGCATTTTTTTATTTTCTTCCGCCGAAAGATACATGGAAAGCCCTTCGATGACAAAAAGCATTTTCCCGCGGATTTTTATTTCGTCCGGCCATTCAGAATTCGTCACGGAAATTCCGACGTTCGTTACGCGTTCCGCCGGTTCAAAAATCTGACTGCGAATTTTTATCGTTTCAGGCAAATCCAGATTGTACCAGACGATTTTTCCGTTATCCACGCGATAAAATCTTGTGTCCAGTCCCGACGCAATATTTACCACGACGCAATCAGGATTTTCCGCAATGAATTTTTTTACGATTTCGTCCAGAACAATCGTCCGTGCAATTACGCCGCCGCTCATGGTTTTGTCTTTTTCTGCGCCTGAAAAATCGTAATCGAGCCGCTTCACAATTTCCACAGCCTTTGCATCGAAAATTTTATGATTTTTTTTTCCGGAATATTGCGCCCTTGCATAAAAACTTTGCAGCATCGTTTCCGCCGCGCCGTTTAAAACCGGTTTTATTTTTTCGTTCATTTTTTCCTCCGATTTTTATTCCGGATTTTCGATTCCGTCGCCCACAGTCCAGTAGTCGCAGATTTTTCCGCCGTCCGCCAGAGTCTGTTCCCTGTGCAAGACCGAATGCATCATTCCCATTGTCGTAAAATCGATTTTGCAGAGAACCGGCGTAAATTCTTCGTATCCGAATTTTTTGCAGAAGTCATTGATCGGACAGTGCGTGAAATAATAATAAAATCCGTCCGCGTGAATTTTTTCGTCGAAGTGAAAGTCCCAGGTGTTTTTTTCTTCAGGATGATTTTCTGCATAGTCCGCGCATTTTTTCATCATTCTGCCGAAAGTTTTTACGCCTTTTTCCGTGTTCAAGTCGATTCGTCCGTAAAACCATTTCAGCGGTTTCCATGAAAGCATTTCGCCGATTGCTTCGCTCATTTTTTCGCAGGAAATTTTTCGCTCCGATGCAAGCCATATCGAAATGAAAACGAACGACAGATAAATGTTGTGCGCCATGGGATTTTTTTCGCTGATTCCGTCGATTTTTAAAAGCAGATTTTTGTAAACCGGTTTTGCCCTGCGAATTAAATTTTCTACGTCGTCCGCGCGCCAGATTTTTTTTAAGCCGTTTTTTAAAAGTTTCGTTGCATAATGCCATATTAAAAAATTAAATTTCATTTTTTTCTCCGGTTCATTGCAGATATTTTTTTGCGCATTCCTTTAATTTTTTCCATTCCGGAAAATCCGCTCCGTTTTTTTTCATGAAATTTTCAAAGTCGGATGCAAGGGCGCTCATTTCTTCCGTGGCGTTCATGGCGTGGTCGGCTGCACAAATTTTTCCCAGCGGAGTAGCGCACATGATTTTTAAAAACGCGTAAACTGTTCTGCGCCATTTTTTCGTTTCAAAATTTTCGTCGCTTTCAGGTAAAATTTTTCTGCCTGATTTTTTTATGGCGCGAAATCCGTCCGTGGCTGCAAAAATAACCTGATTCAAAATTTTTTTGTCGCGCTGAATTTTTTTTAAATTTCCGCCGGCAAAATAACACGCAAAGGAAACCGGCACCACAAACGCAGCGTGGCAGAGCAGATAGTCTTCCATGTCCGGCTGAATTTTCACGCGAATTTTTGTGCCTGAAAAAATTCCGCGGATGAATTTTTTGTCCGGATTTTTTCCCTTCAGTCCGCCGATTACGATTTTTTTCATGTTCACCGAAACGACTTTTCCGTTTTCCCTTCTTCCCGCCGAATACGAAAACGCGAACAGAACGTTTTTTCCGTGCAGCCGTTCCGCGAGTTCCGTGCAGTTTACGTTGTTGCCCACAAAAATTATGTTGCGGCAGGAATTTTTTTGAAGCGACGGAAGAATTTTTTCAATCTGCGTGTAGCGGACAGTAACGAAAATCGCGTCGAAAGTGTCGTGCTCGCGAAGTTCTTCGGCAACTTTTATTTTGTACGTGCGTTTTTTCCGCGGAATCATGCCCTGAATCTGAAGTCCGTCCTGCATCAGATTTTTTGCCCGGTCGTTTCGCGCCAGAATCACCGTGTCTTTTTTGCCTTTAAAAAAATCCGCAGCAAGATTGCTTCCGATTACGCCGGCGCCGTAAATTAAAATCCGCATTTTTCTGTTTCTGCTTTCGTCCCGGAACGGATTCCGTGGTGCGTCCGCGTGAAATTTTTTTCCCCTGCCGAACGGTGCGCTTTCGTCGATGTGTGCAAAAATCCGCGGAGAAAATTCGTGGATTCCGCTGTGCCCCGTGCAGACGAACTGAATTTTTTTGTCCTGAATTTCCGCGCGAAGTTTTTTCAGCGATTCTTTGTTCTGCTCCGGATTCTGCGTAAAAAAATCGAAGAACGCATAGCCGCCGTTTTCGTTGATTGCAAGGCAGTCGCCCGTTACAAGAATTTTTTCGTCCACCAGAAAGCATGTGTGCCCCACGGTATGTCCGGGTGTGGGAATCGCAACGATTTTTATTCCGCCGATGAAAAATTCCGTGCGCCCGCTGACGGGAAAAAAATCCGCGGAAATCTGAACGCAATTTTTTATGTTCACGCCGAATTTTTTTGTCCTGAAAATTTCGCCGGTCATGTATTTTTTTTCGTCCGCGCCCATGTAAATTTTTGCGTTCGGAAAAATATTTCGTCCGCTTAAATCAAGTCCGCCTGCGTGGTCGGTGTCCAGGTGCGTTAAAAAAACGTGATGAATTTTTTTGGGGTCAACGCCGATTTTTTGAAATTCCGAATCGATTTCCGGGAAATTTCTGTGCCCCGAATCGAATGCAATTATTTCGCCGTTTTTTTCGTAAAGCCAGAAATTCACGTCGTACACGCGGATGCATTTTATTCCGCCGCCGAAAATTCCGGTTTCCGCAGGCTTGCAGTAGCCTCTGTCGGTCATCACAAGCGGTTTGATTTTGTCGTCAAAGATGTAAAGCAGTTTCATTGTCCTTCCGATTTAGCCGAATGCAACTAAAGTTAGTTGATTCTAACGATTTAATCATACCACGTTTTAAAATTTTCACAACGAAAATTTTTTAAATTTCATCCGCGAAATTTTCAGCGCGAAAAATGGCGCAGAAATTTTTCAGAAAAAATTCAGCGCGCAA
>CAZACA010000041.1:0-13762 GCA_964483515.1 uncultured Treponema sp. | reverse complement strand
AAAAAATTTCCTTTGCATAAAGCATAAAAAAATGCTACTGTGCCCACGTCAAAAAATTGCGTTGCTGTTTTTTTGATTCTCTGGAGAGCGGAACTTTTTGTTCCCGCCGAAGGGTTAAGGCGCAGGCCGATATCTCAGGCAAAAAGGACAGAGCAGGAAACTGAAAACTGTTCACTCTTTTGGGAAGCTGCGGGCCGGAAGGTTTGCGGCCTCATTTTTTTTCACGGAGATGCTCAAAATGTTTGAACAAATCCTTAACAAAATCGATGACGTCGTATGGGGAATTCCTACCATGATCCTCATTCTTGCGACGGGGCTCGTAATGACAATTTCGTTGCGAGGAATTCAGTTTACCAAACTGGGAAGGGCCTTTAAGGGAATTTTCCGGAAGACCGAAGGCGAAGGCGAACTTTCCGGATTTGCAGCGCTGTGTACGGCTTTAAGCGCGACAATCGGAACGGGAAACATCGTGGGAGTTGCAACTGCAATCGTAGCGGGCGGACCTGGTGCACTTTTCTGGATGTGGTTTGCGGCGATTCTTGGAACGGCTACAAAATTCGCGGAATGCATGCTTGCCATAAAATATCGCGAAGTAAAATCGGACGGACACGTTCTGGGCGGACCTTTCTACACCATCGAAAAAGGCATGGGAAAAAAATGGAAATGGCTTGCGGTTCTTTTTGCGGTTTTCGGCGTGCTTGCCGGACTGCTCGGAATCGGAACGATGACGCAGATTAACGGAATCACTTCGGCGGTGAACAATGCATTCGATCCGTCGGGCGAAAACATTGCATTTGAACTTTTCGGAAAATCCTACACTTACGCTACTGTAATTTCAGGAATCGTCGTAACGCTCTGCACGGCTCTGGTCGTAATCGGCGGACTGAAACGAATTTCAAAAGTCGCGGAAAAAGTCGTTCCTGCCATGGCAATCGTTTACGTTTTCCTGGGAATTTCAGTTTTAATCATGAACGCAACGAAAATTCCGGGCGCATTTGCACTCATCGTAAAATCGGCGTTCGGCTTCAAGGCTGTGGGCGCGGGTGCATTCGGATTCGTGGTAAAGCAGATTACTGATTCCATGCAGAAAGGAATTGCACGCGGAATTTTTTCCAACGAAGCAGGACTTGGTTCGGCTCCCATCGCGGCGGCTCCGGTTCAGACTGAAGAACCCGTTGAACAGGCGCTCGTAAACATGACCGGAACCGTAATCGACACGTTAATCGTCTGCACCATGACGGGACTTGCCATCGTAATTGCTTTTTACGGCGACATTTTAAGCGGTGCCGTTGACTGGAATGCAGGAAAACAGGGCGCGCAGCTTACGTCACTTGCATTTTCGCGGATTCTGGGCGGCGACGGAAAATCAGTCCAGTTCCTGCTGATGCTCTGCCTGGCGTTTTTTGCGTTCACGACGATTCTGGGCTGGGATTATTATTCCGAAAAATGCCTGGAATACCTTACCGGCGGAAACATGAAATACGTCCTGATTTACAGGCTGCTTTACGTGGTTTTCGTTGCCATCGGACCGTATTTTACCGTGAATGCAGTTTTCACCATCGCGGACATAACGAACGGACTCATGGCGATTCCGAACTGCGTTTCGCTTCTGGTAATGAGTTCCGTGGTGGCAAAAACGACTGCCGAATATTTTTCAAAGTATCCCACCCATTCTTCCACGCTGAAATGATTGCGCTGAAAAAAACGGCGGGAAAAATTTAAAAATAAAATTAAAAATTCCGCGGAGGAAATTCTTTCGCGGAATGATTTTTCTGCCGGAACTGAATCTGATTGTTTTACGCTGAATTTTTCCGGACAAAAATCGGATTTAACCGAACCGAATCGAACCGGATTATTTTTTTTCGTCTGCAACTTCTGCTTTTTTTTTGTGTCGTATTCTGCGTGAGGGAATTGCGGACGTTCTGGAGTAAAAGTAAAAATGGAAAAAATAATTTCACCTGCGGCACAGGTCATCATTTCGATTATTCCCATCGTGGGAATTTCTTTTTCTGCGCTGGTCGTTTTTTTTGCGCTTTTGTGGAAGCATCACGAAACGAAACTCCGCATAAAAATGGGAACTTACGAAGCGCCGCAAATCAACTTAAAGAATTTTTCGCTTTTTCTGGGACTTTGCCTTGTGGGAATCGGCGCGGTTCTTTCAGTAATGTTCATGCTTCTGGAAGGACTTTCCTGGGGACTTCTGGGCGGACTGATTCCGCTTGTAATCGGCGCAATGCTTCTGATTTTCAACAAAATTTCAAAAAACTGAAATTTCGCCATGAAGCAGAATCAGGAAAATCTCGCCACACGAAAACGCGATTTCCGTTACGTGCAGGAAACTTTGCGCGGAAAAAATTCGTCGTTTTCAAAACTGGTGGGACTTTACTACAACCGAATTTTCGCCATCGGAATGCGATTTTTCCGCAACAGGCAGGACGCCGAAGATTTTACGCAGAATGTTTTTCTGAAGGCTTACGAAAAGCTGGAAATGTTCAGGGGCGAAAGTCTTTTTTCCACATGGCTTACGCGGATTGCATTCACCACGGGAATAAATCAGAAGGAACGGGGCAAAAATTTCGATTCCATTTCCGACGAAACGACGATTCCCGGAAAAATGAAAACGCCCGAAGAGTCGCTGATTTTCGACGATACGGTGGAAGCGGTGCGGCAGTGCGTGGAAGGTCTGCCCGAAAAATACGCCGAATGCGTGCAGCTTTATTTTTTCAACGGAATGAGTCACGAAGAAATTTCTTCAGCCACGGGAATTCCGGTGAACACGATAAAAAGCCACATTTTCCGCGCGAAAAAAATTCTGTCGAAAAAACTCGAATCGTATAAATGATTTGCCTGGAGGAAAAAAAATGACGAAAAAAACTTGCACTGAATTCATGGACGAATTTTTCATGCTGGACAAAAATTCCCGGCTGCCTTTTTCGCTGACGGTTCATCTTTTGACGTGCCGCGAATGCAGGGCGAACGTAAGGCAGCTGACGCGTTTTGAAAAAAAATGCGCAAAGGAAAATTTAAAGAAAATAAACATCGATTCAGCAGCCGTAACGAACATAATGATCCGCTTAAGCGACGAATGCGAAAAAGCCGGCGTAAAAAAAGAAAAGGTTTCGCTCAGGCAGTGGTTTCTTGCAGGCGCGTTCCTTCTGTGCTGCATGATTTTTGCGGAAGTAATGGCGGTTTTTGTTTCATCGGAAATTCTTGTCTTTCACATTTCGCTTTTTTTTGCGCTGACGGTAATCGGCTACTTCGGATTTTTCGTGGGAACGAACATGGATTTTTTCGTGAAAAAGTGGAAACTCCGGTAACAATTCGCTATAATCCGCGTTATGGGAATTTTAAATGCTTTGCCGGGGAATCCTTTTCCGTACGGCGCGACAATTTTAGATGGCGGAGTGAACTTTGCGGTCTATAGCAAAAATGCCACAAAAGTAACTCTGGAATTTTACGACAGACAGGAAGACTGCGTTCCTTGCGCAACGGTTGAATTCGATTCAGAAAAAAATCGCACGGGCGACATATGGCACGCTTTCGTTCCGGGAATAAAAAAATCAGCGCTTTATCTTTTCAGGGTGGACGGACCGTTTGAGCCGGAAAAAGGCAACCGTTTCAACGCCAAGCAGAAACTTTTCGACCCATACGCCAAGGCCATTACGCCGATTTCGGTTTTTTACAACCTTCCGCCGGATTATCGTGCGCCCCTGGACAAACTCGACGTAGACCACGAAGAAACGCAGAACAATTATCTTTTTCCGAAATGCGTCGTGGTGGACAATTCCGATTTCGACTGGCAGGGTGACAGGCCGATTAACCGCCGACTTTCCGAAAGCATAATTTACGAAGTTCATTTGAAAGGATTCACTGCGGGAAAAAATGCAGACGTTTCCAATCCGGGAACTTACGCGGGATTCGTTCAGAAAATTCCGTATTTAAAAGACCTGGGAATTACTGCGGTGGAACTTCTGCCGATTTTTGAATTCGACGAATACGAAAATTCCAACGTAAATCCGCGGACTGGTGAACGCATGAAAAATTACTGGGGCTACAGCACGGTGAATTTTTTTTCGCCGAAAGCATCTTTTGCCGCAGACAAAAATCCGGGCGGGTGCGTAAACGAATTTAAAACTCTCGTGCGCGAACTTCACAAGGCAGGAATCGAAATAATTCTGGACGTGGTTTTCAATCACACTGCGGAAGGAAACGAACACGGCGTGGCGCTGAATTTCCGCGGATTTGAAAACAGCGTTTATTACACACTGGTTTCAAGCCACAAAGAATACTACATGAATTATTCCGGCTGCGGAAACACTGTAAACTGCAATCATCCCGTGGTGCGTGATTTTATTCTGGACTGCCTTCGCTACTGGGTTTTGAATTATCACGTCGACGGATTCCGCTTTGACCTGGCATCGATTTTGACGCGGAGTCAGGAAGGAATCGTGCTGAATTTTCCGCCGCTTACAAACGCCATTTCAGAAGACCCCGTTCTGGGCAGGACGAAAATCATCGCTGAACCATGGGACGCAGGCGGCGCTTATCAGCTGGGCGGATTTCCGGGCGGACGATGGGCTGAATGGAACGACAGGTTCCGCGACGACATCAGGCGGTTCTGGCGGGGAGACGAACACGTTTCCACCGATGCAGCCACACGAATCAGCGGTTCCAGCGACCTGTTCAAAATTTCGGGACGCACTCCATGCCACAGCATAAATTACATTTCCTGCCACGACGGATTCACCATGAACGATCTGGTGAGTTACAACATGAAGCACAACGAAGAAAACGGCGAACAGAACCGCGACGGCACCGACAGCAACTGGAGTTACAATCACGGATTTGAAGGGCCCACCATGAATCCTGCCATCGAAAAAATGCGCAACCGTCAGATGCGGAATTTCATTTTAACGCTGATGATTTCCCAGGGCACTCCCATGATTCTGGGCGGAGACGAATTCAGGCGCGGACAGCAGGGAAACAACAACGCGTACTGTCAGGACAACGACATCAGCTGGTTCGACTGGACGAATTGCGGCATGAACGCGAATCTCGTTTCGTTTACAAAAAAAGCCATTGCCCTCAGGAAAAAATACGAAGTTTTCAGACGGCGTGAATTTTTCCGCGGAAAAACTGAAGGCAGGGAAAGCGACATTCAGTGGTACGCAGCCGACGGAACGAATCCCGACTGGACGAAAATTTCAAAATTTCTTGCGTTCAAATTATGCGGCAGGGCGATTTTAAGCGACGACGAAGAAAATTCCGCGTACGATTTTTTTGTTGCTGCAAACACCGACCGTCAGGACATAATGATCCGAATTCCGCCGTTGAAGGATGCGCGCAAATGGTACAGAATCGCGGACACTTCCATTGAAGACGACACTTCCATGCTTTCCGTGGAAAACGCTGAAAAACTTTTCGCGCAGAATAAATACGTTCTGCCGTCATCGTCCATGCTCGTTCTGGTGGCAAAATGATGCAGGCAGAATTCCGCGGAACTTGAAAATAAACGCCGCAACAATATAATTACGGACGTTTTGAAAATGAGCGTAAAAAAGGATTTACGGTTTTCGTTGAAGACCTGAATATAAATCGTGCGTTTGAAGGAATGCACTAAAAAAGTAAAAATTCGCGAGACGGATTTTTATTCGGAGGAAATATGACATTTGATGCAGAACAGTTCAAGGAAAATCTTGCTGCTCGATTGAGGCGACAATACGGAAAGGACATTTCCCAGGCGAACAAACACGACCTGTTCGATGCGGTGAGTGCAAGTGCCCTGGAAATCATCATGCCCAACTGGATGCGGACTCGAAACGCCTACGAAGCAAAACCCACCAAACAGCTCTACTATCTGAGCGCGGAATTTCTTATGGGTCGTGCGCTGGGAAACAATCTGATCAATTCGGGAATCATGGAGCAGGTAAAGGGCGTCCTGAAAGATTTGAATTTAAGCTACGACTTAATTGAAGACGAAGAACCGGATGCAGGTCTGGGAAACGGCGGATTGGGTCGGCTTGCGGCATGCTTCCTGGATTCGCTTGCCACGCTGGAATATCCCGGACACGGCTACGGAATCAGGTACGATTACGGAATGTTCGAGCAGCACATCATCGACGGAAATCAGGTGGAATTTCCTGACAACTGGCTCAAGCACCGCGACCCCTGGGAAGTAAAGCGAAGCGATTTGTCGGTAACGGTAAAATTCGGCGGACAGATAAAATACGGAAAAACTCCCGACGGACAGGACAGATTTTTCCTTGAAAACGCAGAAGAAATTATCGCCACGCCATACGATATGCCCGTTGTTGCTTACGGTTCAAACACGGTAAACACATTGCGTTTATGGAAAGCGTCAAGTCCCAACGGATTCGATCTGCAGCTTTTCAACGACATGCAGTATCATCGCGCGGTAGAAAAACAGAACGATGCGGAAAACATCAGCCGCGTACTTTATCCGAACGACAACGGACCGTCCGGAAAGGAATTGAGGCTCCGTCAGCAGTATTTCTTTACTTCGGCGTCATTGCAGGATCTGGTGCATCACTTTGTAAACACGGTGGGCACGGATTTTTCAAAATTCCCCGATTATCACGTAATTCAGCTGAACGACACGCATCCGGTTGTGGCGATTCCTGAACTTATGCGAATCCTCATCGACGAATACAACGTGGGCTGGGACGATGCATGGAACATCGTGCAGAAAACTTTCGCGTACACGAACCACACGATTCTTGCCGAAGCGCTGGAAAAATGGTCAATCGATGTTTTCCAGAATCTTCTTCCGCGAATTTATCAGATTGTGGAAGAAATCAACCGCCGTCTTGTCATCGAACTGCGTCAGAAATTCCCCAACGATTACGAAGCGCAGAATCATATGTCGATCATTCACGCGGGAAAAGTTTACATGGCGTGGCTTGCGATTCATGCAGGATTCAGCGTAAACGGCGTGGCGGCATTGCACACAAAACTTTTAAAGGAACAGGAACTTAAGGGCTGGTACAAAATTTATCCGGAGAAATTCAACAACAAAACCAACGGCGTAACTCAGCGCAGATGGCTTCTGGCGTCGAATCCTGAACTGGCGGAATTCATTACGAAGCGGATCGGTCACGGCTGGGAAAAGGAACTTTCGCTTTTAAAGGGCCTGGAAAAATTCGCGGACGATGAAAAATCGCTGAACGAACTGATGGAAATCAAGCGGCACAACAAGGAAAAACTCGCGGAATATTTAAAGCACACGCAGAACGAATTCCTTGATCCGGAAAGCATTTTCGACACTCAGGTAAAACGCCTGCACGAATACAAACGTCAGCTTTTAAACGTTTTCCACATCATGTATCTGTACAACAAAATCGTGGGCGATCCGAGTTACAATCCGCCGGCGCGAACATTTATTTTCGGTGCAAAAGCAGCATCGGGTTATCGCCGCGCAAAGCAGATCATCAAGCTCATCAATACGGTTGCAGACCGCGTAAATAACGACCGCCGTGTCCGCGGAAAACTTCGCGTCGTGTTCGTGGAAAATTATCGCGTTTCCGTGGCGGAAAAAATCATTCCTGCGTCGGATGTTTCGGAGCAGATTTCTACGGCAGGATTTGAAGCGTCGGGAACTTCCAACATGAAATTCATGATGAACGGTGCGCTTACGATGGGAACGCTTGACGGTGCGAACATTGAAATCGTGGAAGAAGCGGGCGCGGAAAATGCGTTTATTTTCGGACTGAAAGCGGACGAAATCATCAAGATGAAAAACGAGCATTCTTACAATCCGAACAAATATCTCGACAGGAATCCGGATCTGGCGAAAGTAGTAAATCAGCTTATCGACGGAACTTACGATCCCAGCGGACTTCTTTTCAAGGAACTGTACGATTCAATCGTTTACGGCGTGGAAGGTCAGCAGCCGGACGTTTATTTCATTCTCGCGGATTTCGAGTCTTACGTTCATGCGCAGGAAAAACTTGCGGCGGAATACCAGGACAAAAAACTGTGGGCTAAAAAAGCACTGCTGAACATTGCCAACAGCGGAAAATTTTCGTCGGACAGAACCATCGAAGATTACGTTAAGGACATCTGGCACCTGAAAAAAATTCACGTAGACTGATTTTTGCGTGTCCCCGGTTTCTGCGGATTCCGGGGATTTTTTTTTGCCTGCTGATTTTTTTTTGTTCGCTGATTTTTTTTGTGCGCGATTTTTTTGTTCACCGATTTTTTCTTCGCTGATTTTTTTTTGTTTATCGATTTTTTCTTCGCGATTTTTTTTGCCTGCCGATTTTTTTGTTCACCGATTTTTTCTTCGCGGATTTTTATTCGTCGGTTTCTGCTACGTCGATTTCCAGCGCAGCCGATGCCAGGTCGCGGTTCATTTTGTACTGCGCGGATTTTTCTTTTGTGGATGCAGGAATTT
Source organism: uncultured Treponema sp. (assembly GCA_964483515.1). Lineage (GTDB taxonomy): Bacteria > Spirochaetota > Spirochaetia > Treponematales > Treponemataceae > Treponema_D. The sequence continues at coordinate 5,349 of CAZACA010000041.1, read as the reverse complement.
CAAGGGACGCAGACTGAATTTTTTTTGCACGGTTTTCTTCAGCGAGATTTTTTTTCGCTTCGTAAAGAATTTCTTCCGCCTGCTGAATTTTTATTTTCAGCAGAACCGAAATTTTTTCCGCGGAAGAATCGCACAAATTTTTCAGCGTAAAAAATTCCTTCGACAGGATGACTGCGCGCTTTTCGCCCACGTTCCTGATTTTTAAAAAAACTGAAATCGTGTTTTCCTTCGTGCGCAGATTCTGATTCCGGCTTGTGGCAAAACGATGCGTTTCATCCCGTACCCGTTGCAGCAGCCTGAGTGCGTCGCTTCGTTTCGGCAGATGAACCGGCACTGAATTTCCGGGGCGAAAAATTTCTTCATCGCGCTTGGCAAGGCCGGCAACAGGAATTTGCAGATTCAGCGCGTCCAGAACCGACTGCACTGCATTCACCTGCCCGATTCCGCCGTCGATTAAAATCAAATCAGGAAGTTCGCGTTTTTCGTTCAAAAGCCGCGTGTATCGTCTTGCCGTCGCTTCCTTCATCGATGCAAAATCGTCGATGATTCCGTCGGTCGTTTTCAGGCGGAAGTAACGATAATTTTTTTTGTCAGGATTTCCGTTGAAAAAACTCACCAGACTCGCCACGGGAAATTTTCCGCCGATGTGCGCAATGTCGAAGCCTTCGATTCGTGACGGAATTTTTTTAAGCGACAGAATTTTTTTGAGTTCTTCCAGCGCAGGAAAATCGCCCCGTTCCCGAATCCGCCGGATTATGTCTTCCCTTGCGTTCTGCTTTGCCATTTCAATGGACGCCGAATGAATTTTTGCCGAACCCGAAATTTCCGCGGAAGAAAAAATTTTCGTTTCCACACCGAATTTTTCCAGAAGGAAGCGGCTCATCAGTTTTGCGTCGGAAGTTTCGTCCACAAAAATTTCAGCCGGAATCAGCGCGGAATCCGTGTAGTAGGAAGCCATGAACTGTGCTGCCAGATTTTCGCCGTCGTCCAGAGTTTCAGTGCGGAAGTTGTCCCGTCCCGTCATTTTTCCGCCGCGGATTTTCAGCACGGTAAAACTTACCAGTTCGCCTTCGCACCAGGACGCAATGTAGTCGCGGTCTTTTCCGTCGAAATTTTCCACGATATTCTGCTTTTTCAGAATGGAAAGCGCATTCAGTCCGTCGCGCAGTCGTGCAGCCTTTTCAAAATTCAGTGCGGAAGCGGCTTCCTTCATTTTTGCAGTGAGTTTTTTTTGCGTTTCTTCACCTTTCCCCTCAAGTAGCGAGGCGATTTCTTCGATAAATTCACTGTAGGCGGAGGCTTCGATTTTTTTACAGCAGGGAGCAATGCAGCGTCCGATGTGATAGTACATGCACGGAGACGATTTTTCGCGGAATTTTCTGCATCTTCGGAGGGGATAAATTTCGTAAAGCGTTTCCAGAAACGAATCGAGTGCAGAAGCATCGGGAAACGGCCCGAAATAAAGGGAACCGTCATGCACCACGTTTCTTGTTTTAAAAAGTCGCGGAAATTTTTCCTTCGTGATTTTTATGACGGGGTAAGATTTTCCGTCCTTCAGATTTATGTTGTACCGCGGCGAATATTTTTTAATGAGGTTGTTTTCCAGAAGAAACGCTTCGTATTCGTTTTCGGTAGTGATGTATTCGATGGATTTTGCTCTGCTTACAAGGAGTTTTGTCTTGATGTCTTTGTTTCCGCTGAAGTAAGACGTCAGGCGATTTTTTAAATTTTTGGCTTTGCCTACGTAAATTACGGTCTGGTCTTCGCTGCGCCACAGATAGACTCCGCTTTTTTCCGGAGCTTTCAGTGCGGTCTGGTGGAGGATTTCGCGGATTTGTGGTAAAGTCATGTCCTGGTCGTTCATATGATTAAAAAAATTTCTTTTCTGACTATAGCATTTTTTCTCGTTGTGTTGAACATTTCCGCGGAAGAAAAAACCATGGTATTCGGCGGAAAAACCGGATGGCATCACATTTCCAGAACCGACAGAATCGTTTCGGGAAAAGGCAGATTCGGTTACGACGCACTGACCCTTGCAACGAACAGCCGGCCCATGGACAGCGCTACGGACATCCTGCTGAATTTTGAAGACGCGAAAATTCAGGACGAATCAAAAAAATATTCGGTTACGGGAAATTCCCTCATTCCGTTTGAAAGTTCGCTCATGGGAAAATATTCAGGCCTGGCACGCGGAAACGGCGGATTGCGGCTCCGGGGAAACGAAAAATCGCTTTTCGGAAAATCAGGGCAGACGGGTTCCTTCGTCATTGAATTCTGGCTGAATCCTTCCATCGCGGAAAACGGCGAAATCGTATTTTCATGGAGGTCGTCGCGCACCGTTTCAAATTATCCGCTTTATCAGATGATTACGGCATCGTTTTCGGGCAATCACCTGGAATGGTCGTTCGTCAACGTCTTTAACGGCTACGTGGAAAATCGCGGCGAAATTACTCTGTCCAGTTATCGCACGATAATTCCTGAAACATGGCTTCATCATTCCATCAGGTTCGACGAAGATTCGGGACTTCTGGAATACAGAATCAACGGACTTCTGGAAGCGCAGAAATACGTTACGGAAACGGGTCACGAAGACGGCGGAAGCATTTACGTTCCCACGTTCGGCGTTCCGGCTGACATTGACATCTGTCCGCAGTTTACCGGGCTGGTGGATGATTTCAGGATTGAGCGTTCATCAAAAACCGAAATTTCAGAAAAACTCAGGTTCGACACGTACCCTGTTGAAGGCGGAAGATTTGAAACTGAACCGATTCTGCTTTCAAACGGCGCAAAAGTTACGCGGCTGGATGCACTCGTTTCGTCTCCGTCACAAACCGACGTGGAATTTTTTGTGCGCAGCGGCGACAATTTTTACAACTGGACGGACGAATATCCTGCGTGGATTCCGGTAAAAAATCATCAGGAAATCGACAACGTAAGCGGATTATATTTTCAGGTGGCGGCAAATCTTTTTCCTGACGGCAGCGGAAAAAAATCTCCTTCAGTCACCGAAATGAAAATTTCCTATAAGGAAATCGACGCGCCCCTTGCACCGTTCAAACTTTCTGTAATTCCTTCTGACGGCGAAGTTACGCTGACCTGGCCTTATTCCGTAGACGAATCCGTGGGCGGATATTATATTTTTTACGGTGAACGGCCCGGCGAATATTTGGGACGCGACGCTTACGAAGGAACTTCTCCCATAGACGTGGGCAGTGCCACTTCGGTAACGCTTACCGGATTAAAAAACGGAAAAATCTATTATTTTGCAGTTTCTTCGTATTCAAAATACGATTCGCGGATAACGGGTGAACTTTCCAGCGAAGTTTTTGCCCGACCTTTGAAAAAGTAGGATGAGATTTTATGGAATTTGAAAACAAAAAAAAACTTGAAATTCTGGATCGGGCGAATTCGGCGGTTCTTTCGCGGGACTTTGAGCAGGCAATAAGAATTTACAGATCGCTTTTAAAAAACGAACCGAACAACGTAGAACTTTTGAATTCCCTGGGAAACATTTACGTAAAAAGCGGAAACGACGACGCGGCACTGGAATACTACAACAAAGTTTTATCCAGGGACAAAGGAAACATCGACGCGCTGAACAGTCTGGGCGCAATTTACCGGCGGCAGAAAAAATACGACGAAAGCATTCTTGTTCTGGAACGCGCAATTTTAGCGGACGAAACGAACATTCAGATTTATTACAACATGGGCTTCACGTACAAACTCATGGGACGCTACGACGATGCCATAAAATGCTTTACGAAAGTTGTGGACGAAAATCCGAACGACGTCCTGACTTTCAATCACATCGGTTCCATTTACGCCATGCAGGGAAAGCACGAAAACGCAGTGGCTTCATATTTCCGCGGATTAAAAATCGACCCGAACCATCCGATTCTGCATCTGAATCTGGCAAAAAGTTACGATGCGCTGGGCGATTTTAAAAAAGCACAGGGCGAATACGAAGCGGCGCTGAAAACCAAACCGGGCTGGCTTGAAGCAATCGAAAATTACGCTGACCTTCTGCTGAAAAAAAACAAAACCGACAACGCAGGCGAACTCGTAAAATCTGCGCTGAACATAAATCCCGACGATGCGGTCATGCACACGAAACTGGGCGACGTTTATTCCAGACAGAGCAATTTTCACAACGCTGAAGACGAATATCACGAAGCGCTGAAAATCCGTCCTGAATACACCAAAGCGCTTTCAGGTCTGGCAAACGCATACGAATCCACGGGCAGAAACGACGACGCCATAAAAGTAATGTCGCGCATGGAATCCATAATTCCCGACAACACGGAAATGCTTCATCAGTACGCGGAAATTCTTCTGACTGCAAACCGGCTGGAAGACGCGGGCAAAAAAATTCAGGCTGCATACGAAAAAAATCCGGACGACGTCCACACGCTGAATCTTCTGGGCCAGTACTACATCTGCGCGGGCGACGAAAAAAAAGCGAACGGATGCTTTAAAAAAATCAAGTCCATCGACGCGGAAAACGTTTCGTTCTATCGTGACAGCGGAAAGCGCTACAATCAGATCGGCGAATTTAAAAAAGCTGAAGAATTTTACGACAAGTACGTGGAGCAGAATCCGGACGACGCGGAAGCAATTTCGCTCATGGCAAGCAACTACGAAAGCCAGGGAAATCTGGTGGAAGCCATGAAACGCTACGAACAGCTGGGCGAATTCGATTCATCAAACCGTGCGTCAAAAAGCGGCCTTGAGCGCGTAAACAAAAAAATTTTTGCAAGCGGAATGAACAAATCCTCTCAGCCGAATTTTTCTCCTGACGAAGAATTCGGTGACGCGGACGAAAATATTTCCATCGACGAATCAAAAAATTCCGTGCAGGACAATGCAGGATTTTCCGCGGAAAAAATTCACGACGACGAAGAAGTGCACGGAATCCGCGAAGAAGAAATTTCATCCGTGGAAATTTCCGAAGAAAAAAAACAGGACGACCGGAGCGAATCAAATGCGCTTTATTCAGGATTTAAGGAATTGCAGGGCGAAGGCGTTCCCTTGGATTCAGTTCTGGAAGAAGGCAGGCTGGACGAAGAAACCGCCGATCAGGAAAAAATTTCCCACAGCCTGGACGAACTCGCGCCCGAAGCGGATTTTGACGAAGCCCCGGAAGGTTTCAGCGAAGAAGACGAAAGCGCGGAAGATTTTTTTGCCCAGCCGGTCGTAGTAAAAAAAGTGGTGGAAGAAAAACCCCGCGCAAAATTTGAAACGGAAAATCTGGGCGACGACGAAGATTTGACCGAAGAAATCCGCGAAGTAAAGACGACGGAAAAAGCAGAATTCGTTCCCGAAGAAGAAGCGGAAGAAATTCAGGAAGAA
>CAZACA010000040.1:0-13822 GCA_964483515.1 uncultured Treponema sp. | reverse complement strand
CAAAAAAAATCGTTCAGCAAAATTCGTTTGGCAGAAATTCGTTCGCAAAAATTTTGTTCAACAGAAATTCGTTCAGCAAAATTTTGTTCGCGGAATTTCGTTCACGGAATTTTATTCGGTGAAAAATTCGTTTGGAGAAAAATCGTTCGGCGAAAAATTCGCTCGCAGAAATTTTATTCGGCAAAAAAAAATTCATTCGCGGATTTTCGTTCAGCAAAATTTCGTTCGCGGAATTTTGTTCGGCAAAAAAATTCGTTCAGCAAAATTCGTTCGCGAAATTTCGTTTAGCGGAAAATTCGTTTAGCGAAAAAAAATCGTTCGGCAAAAAATTCGTTCGAGGAAATTTCGTTCGCAGAAATTTCGTTCGCAGAAATTTTGTTCGGCGGAAAATTCGTTCGGCAGAAATTCGTTTGGCAAAAAAAATCGTTTGGCGGAAAATTTATTCGGCAGAAATTCGTTTGGCAAAATCGTTCGCGGAATTTCTTTCGGCAAAAAAATTCCCCCTGGGCAGGGGAAAACGGCTACTGGTATTGCGCTTCCAGGACTTTGGATTTGTTTGCCTGGGCTTCCTGAACTTTTTCGGCGTTGGGTTTCAGTTCGATGATTTTGTCGTAAAGCGAAACGGCTTTTTCGTACTGATACGTGGAATAATATGCCCGCGCCAGAACAAACATGGCATCCGTGTCCTTCAGCTGCGTGGACAGAAATTTTTCCAGATACGGAATGGCTTTTTCGTCTTCGCCGAATTCAAAAACGTACAGCACGCCGATTCCGTAGAGCGCACGATAATAATTCGGATTGATGGAAATTGCCTGAAGATACGAATTTTCCGCGAGCTTTAAATAATTCATTTTTTTGATTGCCGCGGATGATGCACCGTTTCCTTCGTAATCCAGTTCAGTGTGCGCCATGTAGCCTGCACAAATCGCCACGTAATAATAAAGGTTCGCGTTGTCAGGATAATACGCAACTGCATTTTTAAAGCATTCCATGGCCTTTCCGTAGAGCCGCTGGTCGAGATAACGCGTGCCCAGAATTTTGTACCAGATGCCCACCTGTCCGTCAGTCAGCGCCAGATCCATTGCACGCTTTTCGTATTTTTTTATGGCTTCTTCCAGTTCTTCCTTGGTGGTGGGATTCGCGACTCCTTCTTCCATCCGCTGCATCCGCTTCACCGAATTATACGACGAACACGATGCAAAAAAAATCATCGCGCAGAAAACAAAAAACGATTTCAAAATTTTTTTCATAATTACTCCTTTTTGGATTTGTGCCCCGGAAAAAATTTCTCGTGACATTCAGCAAGATTTCCTTCGTCCAGATGCGTGTAAATCTGCGTGGTAGATAAATCCGAGTGGCCCAGAAGTTCCTGCACCGAACGCAAATCCGCGCCGCCCTGCAAAAGATGCGTGGCAAACGAATGACGGAGCGTGTGAACTTTTACGTCCAGCCCGGTTTTCACTCCCCAGATTTTAAAATTTTTCCAGACGCCTTTCCGCGAAATCGGCTGACCGCGGGAATTCACGAAAACTTCCTTTACCGCACGATTTTTTACCAGAAGCGGACGACTTTCCGAAAGATATTTTTTCAGCCAGAATTCCGCCTCGCCGCCAAACGGAACGATTCTTTCCCTGCTGCCCTTTCCCGTCACAAAAAGAATTTTTTCCTTGAAGTGAACGCCTGAAACCGGAAGGGAACACGCCTCGCTGATTCTCAGGCCCGAACTGTAAATCAGTTCAAAAAGTGCACGGTCGCGGAGTCCCAGCGGTTTTTCAGAATCGATGGAATCCAGAAAAGAATCCACCCGGGAAACTTCCAGAACTTTCGGCAGAGTCCGCGCAGATTTCGGCCGCTCAATTTCAAGCGTAAAATTTTCAGCCCAGATTTTTTTCCGCACCAGAAACGAACCGAATTTCCTTATGCCCGACAAATCTTTTGCAACGGTCAGCGACGAAGTTTTTTTCGTTTTCCGTTCCGCTTCAAAATACAGGACGTTTTTAATTTCCACGTTTTCAAGGGAAATTTTCTGTTCGTCCAGATAAAGCAGAAATTCCTTCACCGAAATCAGATACGTTTCCGCCGTGAGTTTTCCCAGGTTGTCGATGAAAATGAGTTCGTTGTAAAATTCGCCCAGAAGTTTTTCGTCCATTTTAAAGCTGCGTCAAATCGATGGAACGCGAAAGTCCTTCAGATTTTCTGCGGTAAATTGCCGGCTGCTCCAGGTCATTCGGATCGATTTTCATGCCCGCGGGAATTTCCGAAGTAAACGACCTGCGCACTGATTTTTTTTCGTCGTCCAGAAGCGAAACGGTTTCACGCTCAGCAATGGAAGCAGCGCTCTTTTTTTCAAAGCCGAAATTCTGTTCTGCACCGGTTTCGTTTTCTTTTTCTGCGGAAGCGGCAGGGTCGAAAATTGCAGAACGCCTGATTTCAGTCTGCGCGGATTTTTCGTCGCTTTTTTCAGATTTTTCTTCGGTGCTTTCGGATTTTTTGCCTTTTAAAAGTTTCTGAAAACTTCCGTAGTCGTAAAAAGAATCGCCGGATTTTTCGTCGTCGGATTCAGCGGGAACGGAATTCATTTCGTCTTCAGAATCGAAATCCGTGGCAATTACCGTAACAGAAAATTCGTCGTCAGCCATTTCGCCGTTTTCAGCCATTCCCCAGATTATGTTTGCGTTGGGGTCTGCGGACTGACGGATTAAATCAGCGACGCTCCGTGCATCTTCCAGACCGATGTTTCCGTTTGACGTCATGTTGATGAGAATTTTTTTCGCGCCGTCAATCTGCCGGTTTTCCAGAAGCGGATTTGCGATTGCGCCTTCCACTGCATCGTTGAAACGGTTTTCGCCCTTGCCTTTGCCCACGCCCAGAATCGAATCGCCCGAACCGCGCATGATGGAACTTACATCCGCGAAATCAAGATTCACGTCGCCCGGTTTTGTAATGAGTTCAGTTACGCCGCGGACACCCGAACACAAAAGTGCATCCGCGAATTTAAACTGTTCTTTGAAAGTCATTTTGTGGTCTACGTTTTCCATGGCTTTAAAAATCTGATCGTTGGGAAGGACGATTAAACTGTCTACGTTTGCGCGAAGTTTTTCGATTCCGCCCATTGCGTTGTTCATGCGGACTTTTCCTTCAAAAGTAAACGGAGTAGTCACGACTGCAATCGTCAAAATTCCCAGGCCGTGTGCAATTTCCGCCACCACCGGAGCCGAACCCGTTCCCGTTCCGCCGCCCATTCCTGCCGTAATGATGACCATGTTTGAGCCCCTGAGGATTTTTGTAATCCGCTCGGAATCTTCTTTTGCCGCATTTTCGCCCACTTCAGGATTTCCGCCCGCGCCAAGTCCGCCGGTAATTTTCTGTCCGATGGGAACGCGAAGTTTTGCCGTGGATTTGTGAAGCGCCTGTTTGTCCGTGTTTAAAACGACGAAATTTACGCCTGAAACGCCGTCTTCAATCATGCGCTGAACTGCACTGGATCCGCCGCCGCCACAGCCGATTATCTTGATTACGGTTGGATTGATTTCGCCCAGTTCGTCATCGAAATTCAATTCTTCGTCTTCCGATTCTGCTTCCGCCTGCTGAACCGCCGTTACAGTTCCGGCTGCATTCAGGATTTCGTCGTTTTTCTGCGCTGAATCCTCTACGTTTGTAAAATTCATTTTTTCCTCCCGACCCGCGATTTTTTTATCCCCCAAATCGCTCTTTATATTTTGTCATTTTTTAATTCAGTTTTTTCAAAAGCCTGTTGAACCAGCTTTTTTTGGCTTCGGCATTCTGCTTTCTGGCATTTTTCTTTGAAAGAGAAACAGTCTGCTCGTCGCCCCTGTTCGCAATGACCAGCCCTACCGCCGTGGCAAAATCAGCGTTGCGGTAAGAATTGTCAGGCGAACCGTAATCAGGCGAAAATCCCGTCCGTACTGCACTCGTCCGCCAGATTTCCTGCGCCAGAGTTTCGATTCCCGGCATCAACGCACCGCCGCCCGTAAGCACGATGGTTCCGCGAAGTTCCGTCAGACCCGAACGACGGATGACTTCTTTTTTTGCCGCAATGAAAATTTCTTCCACGCGCGCATTTATGATTTCGTAAAGCTGTTTTTTTTCGATTACTTCAGGAGGAAGCCCGCCGATTCCCGGAATTATTACTTCGGAAGATGCATCGTTTTCGTCCAGCCAGCAGCAGCCGTATTTCAGCTTCAGTTCTTCAGCCACCGCGAAAGGAATTCCCAGCACCGTTGCAATGTCGTCGGTTACGCGGTTTCCCCCCGAAGGAATTGACGTCGTAAAAACCGGAGCATCCTTGTAAAGCACGATTACGTCCGTAGTTCCGCCGCCCAGATCGATTAAAATCGAACCCAGATCCCGTTCTTCTTCACGAAGCGTTGCATAGGAAGCCGCCAGAGTTTTCAGCGTAATCTGCTTTATGTCGCATTCCGCACGGGTAATGCATTCCTTTATGTTTGAAAAAGGAGACGACGAAACTTTTACCAGAAGCGTTTTTACTTCGAGCCGGACGCCCTTTACGCCGATGGGATTCTGATATTCCACGCCGTCAACCAGATACTGCTGGGGAATTATGTGGATTAACTGTTCGTTCAGCGGAATTGAAACTGCCTTTGCACATTCCAGCGCACGATTTTTTGTTTCCTGCCGGATTTCCATTTCGCGATTTCCGCCGCGGGGATCTACGCCTACGACGCCCGGAGAAGTCATGCTGGAAACGGAAGAACCGCCGATGGAAACGTACACTTCATAAACGGTAGTTCCTGCCATTTCGCCGGCTGCTTCGATGGTTTCTTTTATTACATTTTTTGCGTCGTCAATGTTTACGATTACTCCGTTCCGAACGCCTTTCGACGGTCTTTTTGAAACTCCCGTAATTTCCATGCTGTTCGCGCCAACTTCTGCAATGACTGCCCTGACCCAGCACGTGCCGACGTCAAGACCAACGACTGTCCGACCCAAAACATTCCTCACTCAGCGGCATCTGTACGAAAGGGAATCGTATCGCAAATCCACTTCCGCCACATCCGGTTCGATAGATTTTACAACGTCAAGAACAACCAGCATGGATTTTAAAGCGTCTTCAGTAAGCGAACGGTCCGTCAAAACGCGAATCCGTGCATTCGTCGGATAAACCACAAGTTCGTAGTTGCCGTATTGTTTTGGCACGACCTGAATTTCCGAAACCGCTTCAAAATATCTCTGCGAAAGATTCCTGATGGTTGAAATTTGCTCCAGAAGAGTATGAAATTTCGCCGGAAGCCTCATTCCTTCCTGAAGATTTTCGATGGGAATTCCTGAAACAAGCGGAACAGAATTATCCTGCACTGCCGAAGCTGACTGCAGGTCGAATAATACACAATTTTTGTCTATTTGAACAGACTTTGAGAATCCGTTTACCGAAAGAATCGTCTTTGCAACGGGAACGCGCTCCTTTACCGAAACGAAAACTTTGTTGGGGAACTGTTTTTTTACCGAAACGCTTTCCACCGCCGAAACTCCGCCCAGAAGTGAAACTGCCTTTTCCGCATTGAATTTCACCCAGGACGATTTTAAAAGCGGCGAAAGGGAACGGGAAATTTCTTCTTCGGAAACCAGATTCAGCCCGGAAAAAACTACGCTCGGACGGCTGAAACACGGAAGCACGAACGAAAACGAAATCCATTCAATCAGGAGAAAAACAGCCAGAACTGCAACAACGATTTTCAGCGCGGAAATTTTTCTGTCTTTCTTTTTTTCAGGCGATTTTTTTTCTGCTGAACTTTTTTCAAACGCTTCAAAAAATTCGTCCAAATCTGAAACTGCCACATCACTCATATTCCACAACAACTCCATCAAATTTTTCCGTATCGATATAATCGTCTTCCGTTTCTTTATCGGCGCCGCAATGTGAAGCGTTTACAACAAATCCGCACATGCACAGAGTAACGATAAGCGAAGAGCCGCCGTAAGAAAAAAACGGAAGCGGAATTCCCGTAGTAGGAAACGCACCGCAGACCACCGCACAGTTAAAAATCGACTGGGCAAAAATCGAAAGCGTGCAGCAGAACGAAGCATAGGACGCAAAACGGTTCGGACATTTCATGGCAATGGAAAATCCGCGGAATGCAAAAACCGAAAGCAAAATAAAATAACTCGTTACGCCGAAAAGTCCCATGGAAGTCGCCCAGCCTGCAAAAATATAATCCGTCTGAACTTCAGGAATCCGCGCAAGTTTGTCCAGTGCACCGCCGATTCCCGTGCCCCAGATTCCGCCCGCAGCAATCGCCCTTTCCGCCGCAGAAGACTGAAATCCCGTGGTGAGGGAAAATTCGTCCGGACGGAAAAACGCCATGATCCGCGTAATCCGGTAACTTTCCATGAGCACCAGACCGATTGTGGCAGGAATTACGAGCGAAGCAAAAGGAACGAGCCATTTTAACGATGCGCCCGACAGAACGAACATGGAAACGCCGATGCAGAAAACAAACGCCGCCGTAGACAAATCGCGCTGAAACAGAATCACCACGACAAACGAAAGGAGCGCCGCAACCGGATAAACGAATTCCTTTGAATTTTCTTCGTAGTCGGAAGAATGTGCATCGAACAGATGAGCCAGATAAAGCACCAGCGAAAATTTTACGATTTCCGACGGCTGAATCGAAAACGAATGGGGAATCGAAATCCATCGGGAAGCGCCTTTACGCATTCCGCCGATTCCCGGAAAAAGCGCCAGAACGCAGAGCACCAGCGAAATCACCGCAAAGCAGAACGCAAATTTCCTGATGAATTTCATCGGCACCACCGCGAAAAAAATAAATCCCGCAAAACCGAAGCACGAACTCACCAGCTGCCGGTTTAAAAAATACCGCCGGTTTGAAAAGTAGCGCATGGCAGCGTTCGTGGAACAGGTGTAAATCGTAAAAATTCCCAGCCCCCAGAGAAGAAGCACGCACAGAATGAACATCGTGTCGCTTTTTTTGTATTCGGTGACGGGCCGGTCAGGAAAAAATCTGTACTCACCCATTTTTTTCCTCCGTCAGTTTTTTTACGAGATTTTCAAGTCCCATGCTGCGTGAACCTTTTACAAAAATCGCCGATTCATTTTCCCCGCAGAAATTTTTTATTTTTTCCGCCAGATCATCGAATTCCGCGTCGCCCGATTTTTCCGTGTAAAATAAATTTTTCGCGCCCAGTGACGACGCCTTTTCGTAAGCGTATTTCATTTCGCCGCCCACAAAAAAAGCCGCATCAAAATCCGTGGTGCATAAAATTCCGCCGGTTTCTTCATGACGGATTTTTGAATCCGCGCCCAGTTCCTTCATGTCGCCCAGAACGAAAATTTTTTTCGCGCCGGATTTTTTTTCAAGGGACGAAAAAAATTCCATCGATTTTTTCATGGAATCGGGATTCGCGTTGTAGCAGTCCTGAATAATCGTAAAATTTTTTGCGTGAAGAATTTCGCCGCGACCAAAAAGTTTTTTTACGTTTTTTATTCCTGCCGAAATTTCTTCCGCGGAAAGTCCCAGAACCTGTGCCATGGAAATCGCCGCCAGCGCATTTTTAAAATTGTATTTTCCCGGAAGCGGAAGAACAGTTTCTTTTCCGTCCAGAAAAAATTTCGTTCCGTTCAGCCCGAGATTTTCCACGCGCGAAATATGCTCCGATTCTCCGCCGAAAAAAACGACTTTGCCTTCAACCTGTTCCGAAAGAAAATCCGCAAAATCGTCGTCAGCAGGAATCACCGCCGTTCCGAATCCGCCGAAATGACTGAAAATCTGCGATTTTTCCTTTGCAATGTTTTCGCGGCTTCCGAGTTTTCCCACGTGCGCCGTTCCGATGTTCGTGACGACTGCAAAACGCGGCTTTAAAACTTCCGCAATTTCAGCAATTTCGCCCGCACGGTTCATGCCCATTTCAAAAATTCCGCATTCGTGTTCAGGACGAATTTTAAAAACTGAAAGCGGCAGTCCCGTTTCGCTGTTTAAATTTCCTTCGTTCGTAATCGTGGAAAATTTTTGTGAAAGAATCGCGTACAGAATTTCCTTCGTGGTAGTTTTTCCGCTGGAACCCGTTACGCCGATTTTTATGAGCCGCGGAAATTTTTCAACGTAACGTGCTGCTGCATTTTGCAGGGCATGAAGCGTATTTTCCACGCCGATGAAATTTGCTTCAGGAAATTTTTTTGAAAGTTCCACGAAGAAATTTCCGTCGTCTTCAAAATTTTTCAGCCGGACAAAAATTACTCCCGCGCCATTTTCCAGTGCCTGAGGAATGAATTTGTGTCCGTCCTGAAATTCGCCCAGAAGCGGAACGAAAAGCGAATTTTTTTCCACCAGGCGGCTGTCAGTCTGCACGGAAGAAAAATAAAAATTTCCGCTGCCCAGAATAAAAATTCCGTCCGTGGATTCCAGCGTTTCGTCAAGAGTCAGAAGCGATTCATTCATTTTTCAGCCTTCCGCATTTCCACGCGAACGATTTCGTCAGTTTCTGCCTTGCGCATTCCCAGGTCGTTTTCCGCGATGGATTCGATTCTGTCCGACGATGAAAGCACGCTGATGTCCGTAATGAGGCGCTTGTTTTCTTCGATGAGGCGTTCCTGTTTTTTTTCCAGATCGACGACTTCTTTTTTCAGCGACTGATATTTTCCCGACTGAATTCCGTTCAGAATCAGAAGCCCCGGAATTCCCAGCGCAACCATGCCGAAAAAAATTTTATTCAGGATGATTTTAGTTTTTTTGTTCATTCAATTCCTCCAGTTCCGGCGATTGCGCGAAAACGATTTTTGTCTGCGTCGCGAATTTTTTTTACTGCACGAAATTTTGCGCTTCGTGACGGCGGATTTTTTTTAATTTCTTCTTCCGAAGGTTCCACCGGTTTTCGCGTAAGGATTTCAGCACAGGGCGAACCTCCGCAAATGCACGACGGAATTTCGGGAGGACAGACGCATGATTTTCCCAGGCTGCGGAAATAATTTTTTACGATGCGGTCTTCCAGCGAATGAAACGTGATTACGCCCATTTTTCCGCCTTCCGCCAGAACGTTAAACGCATCGTGAATTGCACGGGAAATCCGCGACAGTTCTCCGTTGACATAAATCCGCAGCGCCTGAAAAGTTCGCGTGGCAGGATGAATGTTTGCGTAACGATACTTTGCAGGAACCGCGTCCCATATAATATCGGCAAGAAATTTCGTGGATTTTACGGGCTGAATTTTCCGCGCTTCAACGATGGCTTTTGCAATCCGCCTGGAAAATTTTTCGTCGGAAAAATTATAGATTACGTCGGCAAGTTTTTCTTCGTCCATGGAATTTACCACATCCGACGCACTGATTTTCGCGGAAGGATTCAGGCGCATGTCCAGCGGTTCATCGTGCCTGAAAGAAAATCCGCGGCCGCTGCGCTCATAATGAAACACGCTGATTCCCAGGTCGAACAGAATCAAATCCGGTTTTCGGTTTTCGCCGTAGTCCGCAAAAAAATCGTCAAACCATCCGTTGAAAAATTCCATCCGCGTGCCGAATTCCGCCAGACGTTCTTTTGCACGCATCTGAATCGATTCGTCCGCATCGAGACCTTTTATTTTTATTCCGGGAAATTTTTTGAGAAAATTACAGGAATGTCCGCCTTCGCCCAGAGTGCAGTCAATCATGAAACAGTCGCCTTCGTAAGGTTCCCCCGCAGGAGAAAGATACCGGAGGCATTCGTTCAATAAAACTGGCGTATGAATGATTTCCATTTTTTTCCAGCCGCTACATTAAGATGTCGCCCATGCTTTCAGCAGCCTGAAGGAACGAGCTTTCTGTCCTTTCAAGATATTCGCGGTAAGAAGCGGAATCCCACAATTCCATGTATTTGTTTATGCCCAGAATCGTGCATTCACCTTTTAAACCTGCGTAATCCCTCAGTGACTGGGGAATAGAAAGTCTGCCGGATTTGTCGAAATCAATTTTTTGCGCCGGAGCAATGAAACGCCGCATAACAAGCCGCTTCTGATCGTTGAACAAGGATGCTGATTCCACGATTTTCTTGTTAAGCGACATCCATTCTTCAATGGTGAAAAGCATGAGACAGCGGTCTAGCCCCTGGGTTACAACAACAGACTCCTGCTGCAATACCGTGCGCAACTTCGATGGAAAAAGAATTCGTCCCTTCTCATCCAATGTGTTGCTGTACTCTCCAAAAAGCATTTCAGTACCACTCTCCACCACTTTTCCCCACTATTTCCCACTTGAAAACCATTTTATCCAAATTTTTCGTATTGTCAATGGAAATTTCGCCGATAATGCTGTCTGCACGAATTTTTTTTTCGCACGGAACAAAAATGATAAACACGCTGAACGAAACTTCACTTCATAAAACGCTGAAATCCATGTACGCAGAAAAAACTGACGGCAAAACCGAAGTCGCCATTCCGCCTTACATTGCCGATGTCGTATCTGCCGACGGTGAAATAATCGAAATTCAGACTGCCTCACCGGGAAAACTCCTGAAAAAAATCGAATTTTTCCTTTCGCAGGGAAAAAAAATCCGCGTCGTCTATCCCCTTGCCGTAAAAAAAATCATCGAAACGCAGAATCCTGAAACCGGCGAAATTTCAGGAAGAAAAAGTCCTTCGTCAAAAACGCTGATTTCGGTTTTCCGCGAAATTACTCAGCTGACGGAAATTCTTACTGCGCGGAATTTTTCACTTGAAATCGTGGAAGCGGAAATTACGGAAAAAAGAATTCTGACGGGCGAAGCGGTTCAGTCGAAAAACCGGCGGAGAAGATTCAGGAAAAACTGGATAAAAACCGGAAAATCGCTGAATTCGGCGGGAAAAATTTTCGTCCTGCACGGAAAATCGTCGTACAAAAAACTGCTTCCCGAAAATCTGCCGCAATTTTTTACTTCCGCGGATTTTTTTGACGGAATGAAGGTGAAATTTCCGCGGACAAAACGGGACGAATGCAGCGTAATGCTATGGGTTCTGGCAAAAATCGGCGTGGTGGAACAGGCAGGAAAAAAAGGCAGAAGCAAAATTTACGTCGTCAGGTAGAATGCAGGTGGGTAATTGCGCCGGCGAGTGCGTCTGAAGCGTGGTCAGGTTTTACGGGATTTTTTAAGCCCAGAAGAATCTGCACGTATTTTTCTACGGTTGCCTTGTCTGCGGAAGCGGTTCCCGTAACGGCGGATTTTATCTGATTCGGCGAGTACATGAAAACCGGAATTCCCATCTGGGCAAGGCAGAGGGTAACGACTCCTTTTGCTTCGGCAACTGCAAGGGCGCTGGTGGTGTTCCGGGCAAAAAAAAGCGTTTCCATTTCGGCTTCGTCGGGGCGGAATTCGTCCAGCACGGAAAAAAGACGGTTATAAATTGCAAGCAGGCGGATTTCGTGGGAATCTTTCGCGGAAGTTTCGATAACGCCGTAACTTACAAGAGAAATTTTTGAATTCTTCCGTTCAACGATTCCGAATCCCGTGTGCGCCAGTCCCGGATCAATTCCGATTATTCTGCGGATTTTCATCGATAAAAAATAAAAAGCAAAAAAAAAATCCACGAAAAGCAATGCAATTCATGGATTTTAAATTTAAATTTCCGCGGAAAAAATTACGCTTCCGGATCGAAATCGTCGGGATATTCCACGGTAGAATAAACGTTCTGAACGTCGTCGTTTTCTTCCAGTTTGTCCAGAAGTTTCTGCACTTTTTTTGCCGTTTCAGCGTCTACAGCCGTATAGTTAAACGGAACCATGGAAACTGCCGCAGAAAGCGTTTCCCATTCCTTTGCCTGAAGCGCTTCCAGAACCGTATCGAACGAAGCAGGATCGGTGGTTACGGTGATTACGCCGTCTTCGTTTACGACGTCCTCAGCACCTGCTTCAACTGCAACGCTCATTACATCGTCTTCGCTGACTTTGTCTGCATCGTATTCGATTACGCCCTTCCGCTCGAACATACGGCTTGTGGAACCTGTCGTACCCAGATTTCCGCCGTTCTTGTTGAAAACGTTACGAACATCCGCCGCAGCACGATTTTTGTTATCGGTAAGAACTTCTACCAGAACCGCAACTCCGCCCGGAGCGTATCCTTCGTAAACAAGTTCTTCATAGGAAACTGCACCGAGTTCGCCGGTTCCTTTTTTAATGGCGCGTTCGATGTTGTCTTTGGGCATGGAAGCCGCTTTTGCCTTAAGCATTGCCGTTCTGAGCCGCGGATTTGAATCCGGGTCGCCGCCACCCATTTTTGCTGCAATGGAAATTTCCTTTATGAATTTTGTGAAAAGTGCGCCGCGTTTTGCATCGGCGATTCCCTTCGCGTGTTTAATGGTTGACCATTTACTGTGTCCTGACATACGGAACTCCTCTAAAAAACGATAAAGTGCCTCACTCTACCACAAATAAATCTAAAACGTCAATAAATCCCTGCCGAATAATTCCTGCGCGATTTTTTCCATGTGGGGAGGAAGCGGAATTTCAAACGAACGCATTTCGCCGTCAACCGGAATCGAAAGTTTTACCGCCGCCAGCTGAAGTTTTTTTATGCCGATTTTCTGCGCGATTTTATTTTTTTTAAAGTCGCCGTGCCTGTCGTCGCCTGCCACCGGACAAAAAAATTCCGCGCCCTGAATCCGGATCTGATGCATCCGGCCCGTTCCGAGGGTAAAATGCATAAGCGAAATTTCAAGCGGTTCGATTTTTCCGCCGTCCAGGGGAATTTCAATTTTCCTGCTTTTTTCCACGCGGAAGAAAGTTTTTGCTTCCAGAAATTTTCCGCGCACCTGAATTTTTCCGCTGAAAACGCCGTCCGATTTTTTTTCGCCGTCAATCGACGGAAATCCCAGGCAGATTGCAGCGTATTCTTTTTTTACTTTTCCCGAAGAAAAAATCGCCGACCATTTTGATGCAGCACGGGAATTTTTCGCCACCAGAAGAATTCCCGCCGTTTCCCTGTCAAGCCGGTGAACCAGAAAAATTTTGTAGCCGACCTGTTCCGCCAGGTCAGAATCCACCGAATGAAAAATTCCTTTTCCGCCCTGAACCGCCACGCCTGCATCCTTATTCACGAGCAGAATTTCGTCGTTTTCAAAAAGTATTGAAAATTTCTTCATTTGCCGAAAAATATAGATGAGGTTTTGCAAAATGACAAGTAACGCAAAAAAAACATTTTGGTGCGCGGCATTCGTTTTCTGTTCCGCAATTCTGTCCGCCACAAGAACGTCGTTTCCGGGATTTTCAAATTACGTTTTCATCGATCTGCCCGAAGAATATTTTCTTGCACAGACAAACGGAGACGATTCGTACCTGCTTCAGAACAAAGCGGCGCCGGTAAAAACCATCGTGCGGATTTACGGAAAGGGCGAATTTCCGTCTGCACAGGAAGCGCTTAAAAAATCGCTGGAAAAACTTTCGCTGGATTTCGCCATCGATTCGTTCGACTGGGAAGGAGAAAAAGCCGCCCTTGCAATTCACAACGGAATGATTTCAGGCGAAAAATCCTTCGGTTATTCAGCAGCCGTTGCAATTCCCGAAGACAAGCGGATCATGACCATAATTTCCTACTGCCCCGACGAACTGAAGGAAGCGTGCAGCGAATTCATGGCAAGCGTAATCGACGGACTCTGCATAAATTCCGAAAGCTGCTTTGCCCCCGGACTTTTTACGTCGTTCACTTTTCCTTCCGCCGGCAAAAAACGAAGCGTAAAATTTTCCGTGGACAAAAAGCAGATTTCCGCGAATCTGGACGAATCGGACGAAGAAGCCGCGCAATATCTGGTGGAACGCGAATACAAGGTTCTTTCGCTCTACGGAAAAAGTTCCCTGTGGAAGGAAGCGTGGCAGCGTTACTACAGGATG
>CAZACA010000039.1:0-13901 GCA_964483515.1 uncultured Treponema sp. | reverse complement strand
GATTCTTGCACTCCGCGGAATTTTTGCGCTGGGAATTTTCGTCACCGTTTTCAGGACGATTTCGTTTTCCGCGGAAGAAAATTTCATAAAAATTTTTCCGCATTTTTTTCTGAATCCCCGGGGATTTTTTTCGGGCGCATTGTACACGATAAATTTTTTTCTTGCTTCGTTTTTTGCGCAGATTGTTTTTGAAACCACGTCGCCCATGCAGATCGAATTTTCCCTGGAAGATTTTCAGTGCCGCGCAGAAAAAATTTTTCCGCCGCTGAAAAAATTCAACGCCGCGCTTCTGCTTTCCCTCGCCATAAATTTTATTCCTGAAGTTTTCGACGCATGGGAAAAAATCCGCGCTGCATCCCGATCACGCCTGGGAGAAAAAAGCCGCAATCCAGTCCTTCGCACGAAAAATTTATGCGCAAATTTCCTTTCGCTTTTTTCGCTTCTCCTCCGCAAGGCAGAAACAAAACGCACCGCCATGCTGAACCGCGGAAAACGCTAGAACTTCACGCGCCCCCGGAAACTTCGCGCCAGAGTCAGCCTGTCCGCGTACTCCAGGTCACCGCCCACAGGAAGCCCCGAAGCAAGCCGCGTAACTTCCACCGGAAAATCCTGCAAAATCCGCTGAATGAAAAGTGCCGTCGTGTCGCCTTCCACCGTGGGATTCGTCGCGAGAATCACTTCCTTTATGCCGCCGTTTTTTACGCGCTGAACGAGTTCTGCAATCCGGAGTTTGTCGGGAGTCATTCCGTCAAGGGGAGAAATTACGCCGCCCAGAACGTGAAAAATTCCGCGGAATTCTTTTGACGAATCGATGGTCGCCATGTCCTGCGGCTGTTCAACTACGCAGAGAATCGTTTTGTCGCGGGTCACGTCGGAACAAACGGGGCACGGGTCGTCTTCAGTCCATCCGCCGCAAACTGAACACGCACGGATTTTCTGCCTGAGCGTCGCAATCTGGTTCGCGAATCTTTTTAAAAATTCTTCGTCGGATTTTAAAAGCCAGTTGGAAATTCTCAGCGCGGATTTTTTTCCGATTCCGGGCAGACGGGAAAAACTTTCGGCAACTTCATCGATGGCATTCATCAGTTCGTTCCGCCGAAATTCATCTGCGACATGATGGGCGCAATTTCCTTTTGAATTTCAGCCTGAATTTTTACAAGGGCGTCGTGGTGCGCAGACTGAATCAAATCTTCCAGCATTTTTACGTCGCGGTTGTCCACGCAAATCGGATCGAGATGCACGCCGATGATTTCAAATTTTCCGTTAAGCGTTACCTGCACCATGTTTCCGCCGGATGAACCCGTCGCTGAAATCGATGCAACGCGTTCCATGTTGTCCTTCATTTTTTCCTGAATCGTCGAAAAATTTTTTACAAAATCCAATGGATTCATTTTTCACTCCGAATTTTTTTTGCCTCGCGCAAAAGTTTTTTCAGCATGATAGAACAAATTCCCGAACGTGAAAAGGGAAAATCCTCCGCTTGACAAATACCTCATAGGGGTATAGGGTATGCGAAAATTCGGAGGAAGAAATGGCTGACAAAAAAGAAAAATGCTGCGGAAAAAAAACAGTCCGTTCCGCGGAAGAAGTTTCAAAACTGCGTGCAAGGCTGAATCGAATTCAGGGGCAGCTGAACGGAATCGGCGGAATGCTTGAAAAAGACGCGTACTGTCCCGACATTCTCGTGCAAATTTCCGCGTGCCAGTCGGCAATAAATTCCTTTGCAAAAGAATTCATCGCGAGCCACATAAAAACCTGCGTGGTGGACGGAATCAGAAACGGCGACGAAGAAATTGTGGACGAACTCGTTTCGCTTTTAAAAAAATTGATGCGGTAAAAATCGGAAAAAATCACGGAGGAAAAAATGCAGAAATTTTTCGTAACGGGAATGAGCTGTGCTGCGTGCGTTTCGCGGGTGGAATCGGCGGTGAAAAAAGTTCCGGGCGTTTCGTCGTGCGAAGTGAGCCTTCTGACAAATTCCATGACGGTGGACGGAAGCGCTTCAGCAGAAAAAATAATTCGTGCGGTAAAAAAATCCGGCTACGGTGCGCAAAGTACGGACGAAAAAAATTCCGCGGAAAATTCCATGCAGGAAAAAATGCTTTCGTTTGACGACGAAATTTCTGCGCTGAAAAAAAGGCTTCTGCTTTCCGTGATTTTTCTTGCCGCGCTGATGTATCTGACCATGGGCGTTTCCATGTGCGGTTTTCCCGTTCCGCAGGCCCTGCAAAAAAATCCCGGAGCACAGGGAATCATTCAGCTTCTGCTTTCGCTTTTCGTAATTTTTTTTAACCGCAAATTTTTTTCCGCGGGAATCAAATCGCTTTTTTCGCTTCATCCGAACATGGATTCGCTTGTGGCACTCGGTTCGGGCGCGTCGTTTGCGTACAGTCTGGCGGTGCTTTTTCTGATGACGGATTTTCTTTCGGCGGGGGAAATTCAGAAGGCGATGCATTGCCTGCATAATCTGTATTTTGAAAGTGCGGCGACAATTCCGTGCTTCATCACCGTGGGAAAACTTCTGGAAGCCGTGTCCAAGGGAAAAACTACGGGCGCGCTGAAAGGACTTTTAAAACTCGCTCCGGAAACTGCCACAGTAATCCGCGGAGAAAAAGAAATACAAATTCCTGCCGCGGAAATTCAGCCGGACGAAATTTTCATCGTAAAGCCGGGCGAAAAAATTCCTGCCGACGGAATCGTACTCGAAGGCGAATCAGCGGTGGACGAAAGTGCATTGACCGGCGAAAGCATTCCCCGCGACAAAAATTCAGGCGACGAAATTTCTTCGGCAACCATAAACCTGAACGGATTTTTAAAATGCCGCGCAACAAGAACCGGAAGCGACACGACCCTTTCAAAAATCGTGCAGCTCGTAACGGAAAGTTCCGCGACAAAAGCGCCCGTTGCAAAAACTGCGGACAAAGTTTCTGCGGTGTTCGTTCCGTCGGTGATGGCGATTTCTGCGGTAACTTTTTTTGCGTGGATTTTTTCCGGTGCGGAATTTTCCTTTGCCCTTTCCCGTGCGGTTTCGGTGCTGGTCATAAGCTGTCCGTGTGCGCTGGGGCTGGCGACTCCCGTGGCGATTATGGTGGCGAACGGCGTGGCTGCGAAAAACGGAATTCTTTTTAAAACTTCGGCGGCAATGGAAGAAACGGGCAGGGCGAAAATCGTGGCGATGGACAAAACCGGAACCATTACGAAAGGCGAATGTCGCGTGCAGGAATTTTTTCTGCGTGAAGAATCCGACGAAAATAAATTCTGGAAAACTGCGGCGGCCCTGGAAAATTTAAGCGAGCATCCGCTTTCAAAAGCCGTGGTGAAATTCGCGGAAGAAAAAAAATTTATCGCGAAGGAAAATTTTCCGCCGGTAGAAAATTTTAAGGTCGCGGCAGGAAAAGGAATCGAAGGAATCGTGGGCGGCGAAATTTGTGCCTGCGGAAATTTAAAATTCATTTCGCAAAAAATTTCCCTTTCGGATGAAGACAAAAAAATCGTCGCGGAAATTTCAGGGCGTGGCGAAACTCCGCTTTTATTCTGCGCAGGAAAAAAACTTTCGGCAATAATTTCGGCGGCGGATTCGCTGAAGGACGACAGCGCACAGGCAGTGAAAATTTTTGAATCCATGAAAATGCGGACGATCATGCTCACGGGCGACAACGAACGGACGGCAAAATCGGTGGCGGAAAAATGCGGAATCGGCGAAGTGGTGGCGGACGTTCTGCCCGACGGAAAAGCGGAAAAAATTCGCGAAATAAAATCTCACGGAAAAACGATCATGATCGGCGACGGAATTAACGATGCTCCTTCGCTGACCGTGGCGGACGTGGGAATGGCAATCGGTTCGGGCACGGATATTGCAATGGACGCGGCGGACGTGGTGCTGATGAAGGATTCGCTTCTGGATGCAGCGGCGGCGGTTCAGTTAAGTCGCAGGACGCTTTTCAACATCAGGCAGAATTTGTTCTGGGCGTTTTTTTATAATTCGGCGGGCATTCCTCTGGCGGCAGGTGCGTTCTACAAAATTTTCGGCTGGACGATGAATCCCATGGCGGCGGCGGCGGCAATGAGCCTTTCGAGTTTCTGCGTCGTGACGAATTCCCTCAGGCTGAATTTTTTCAGTCCGAAAAAAATTGCGCAAAAAAAATTTTTTATAAAAAGGAGGCCGGTTATGGCAACGGAAAAAATCATCAGGGTCGAAGGAATGAAATGTCCTCACTGCGAGTCTCACGTAAAGGAAGCGCTGGAAAAAATTCCGGGCGTGGAAGAAGCGGCGGCGAATCACGAAAAAAACGAAGTGACGCTGAAACTTTCAAAGGACGTGGACGAAAAGAAAATTAAAAAAGCCGTAGAAAAAGCAGGCTACGTTTTTGCAGGCTGAAATTTTCCCGCAGGAAATTCCGTCCGTCACGGGCGGAATTTTTTTTGTGCAGGAATTTTTAAATTGTTTTTTGCGGAATATTTCGCATTATCGATACACCGTCGCCGGTCTGTGCTTTTTCAACGACCACAATGGAATCGTAAAACGAAACGCTCCGAATCATATTTGTAAATTTACTTCCCGTGTAGGATTTTCGTCCGCGCAAAAAGTCTTTCACCCTCTGCTTAAGCGAAGTGCATTTTGGAATGTAATTTTGATTTACGACGTCTACAAGATTTTTTGAAAATTCAATGAACGTGGATTTCTTTTTGTGTCCGCCTCCGAAACTCGTCCAGTACGAAGTGTGGCAGTCTTCGCAAAGATAAACTCCGCCAAAAGGAACTGCGCCGAATAATTTATCGAAACTGACTTTCTGCTGATTCATCGTGTGTCCGCCGTCGTCAATTATCACATCGAAGTGTCCGTATTTTTCCACCAGCGTTTTCAAAAAATTTTCGTCTTCCTGCGAACCGATTTCAATGCTGATTCGTTCATCTTCGTAACGTTTGCATTGCGGATCAATGTCCACGCCCACAATCTGCGCATTGCTTCCGAAATATTCGCGCCACATCTGAAGCGAACCTCCGCGGAAAACTCCGATTTCCAGAACCGTCACTTTTTTTCCCCTGAAGCGCGAAAAAGTTTTATCGTAAATGTCAAAATAATGAAGCCATTTGTGAAGCGTTCCGTGCGGCGAATTCAAAAAATATGTGTCCAGAAAATTTGCGCCCTTTATGTATCCGCGTTTCACCAGCCAATTTAAATCCACAAGAGTTCCCCGCGGAATTTCATCGGAAATTTTTACGGTTCCGCAGTTATACGTTTGCGGCAGCCGGAAAATTTCGCTGACGGAAGAAATTTTTTCAACCGGAATGTCGTACTTTTTGCAAAGTTCGCTTCTGACCTTTTCGTAAAGCCGGTCGTTGCTTAAACCGACTGTCAAAACGATTCCGTCGTAATCCGTTCTGGAAATTTCTGCCATGTCTTTAATCGTCATGGAACAAAATTCTTTTCCGATTTCTTCAGGAACATCCGAAACGATTCCCAAAATTTCAAGCGATGAAGGCTGCACTAAAAGCGAATTCAATCCGCCTAAAATGCCCCCCCCCCCCACAGAGTCCTGTCCGATTACTCCGACGTAAACAAAAATTTTTTCTTTCATTCAAGTCACCTCTCTTGTGCTGCTTTATTTTTTTTCAACCAACGGTCGAATTTTTCACAATTTTTTTCACTCGCTTTTTCCCAGGCACAGCGAAAAAATCCACGCGGCAGTCAGCCCCACAAAAACCGAAAGGCCGATGAGCTGCACGGGCTTAAACGAACTCAGCGCCAGCGCACCGAACGAAATCGCCGTAGTTGCATACGAAAGCAGAATCGCAAACGGTTCGAGTTTTTCGTCCGCGGAATTTCTGCTCCTGCCCTGCGTCATGTAAATCACGTAATCGAGTCCCAGCCCGAAAACCAGAATCATTCCGGTGATGGAAAAAAATTCCAGATGAATTTTTAAAAATCCGAAAATCGTACAAACCGACGCCACAATCAGAATCGGAATGGAAACGATTTTCAGCGATTCCTTTTTCGTAAAAAAGAAATTTAAAAAAACAAAAAGCAGGACGTACGCCGCCGCAAAAAGTTTTAAAATCGTTTTTGTAAGCGAATCCAGGTCGCGGGAAATGTCCTTCATTTTGCCCACGAAAAAAATGTTGTCGTCACCGTCCGAAATTCCGCGGAAAAAATTTTCGTCGTCCACGTGGGAAGGCAGAACCACGGAATAAAATTCGCCGTCAATTTCGCCAAGCCACGCACTGGAAACCGAATCCGCCAGAAAATCCGGAGCGCTTTCCATGGTCACAAATTCCGCGGAGGAAGCAAAAAAATTTTCACGCAGACGTTCAGCATCTTCCTGCGCCGAATCGAATCCCAGAAATTCAAACTGTTCCTGCGCCGAATCCAGAAGTTTCTGCGATGCATTCCGCGATTTTTCCTGACGCGCTTTCGACGGAATAAAAATCGACGTGCACAGAAGCCCCGGAGTTTTTTCACCCATCGACGATTTCAACTGCGCACAAAAATTTTCTTCACGCTGCAAAAGTTCTTCCTGCGTTTTTCCGCGAAGAATGAACCAGCCCGACGGAAAATATTTCGTTACTTTCGCCGATTCAATTTCGTCCTGCAAGACCCTGCCTTCCTGCGTGTAAAGCCGCGACAGATCGTTCTGAATTTTAAATTCTCCGCGGAAAAAAACGAACGCAAAAATAAAAATCGCCACGGAACAGAAAATCAGAATGCGCCGGATTTTTTTCCGTCCGAAAAATTTTGAAAAATTCAGAAAATCAGGAAAATTTATTCCGCGGAAATTTTCAGGAGGCAACGGAATGAACGGATAGACGCCCGCCACCGTCAGAAACGAACTCGTAATTCCTGCCGCAGAAAAAATTGCAATCTGCTTTAAAAGTCCGAACGGTGCAAAAAACAAAATTAAAAAACACGCCGCCGTTGACGCAAACGAAAGCGAAAGTTTCGGCAGAAGAATTCCGCGGATTTCCTTTGCGCTTTTTGTTCCGCCGGATTTCCAGTGCACGAAAAAATGCAGGCTGTAATCGATGCATGAACCGATGAGCGACGTGCCGAAAACAAGGGTAAGGACGTGCAGTTTTTTAAACGCAGCCAGAGTCAGTGCAAACGCCGAAAGAACGGAAACGCAGACTGAAAAAATCGAAACGCAGACCGGAAGCGGACTTTTAAAAACAAAAAGCAGAATCAGCGCCACCGCCAGAAACGACACCGACGAAATAACCGAAATTTCCTTGCTCGCGGAATTTGAACTTTTGTAACTGTGAAAAGGCGTTCCCGAAAAAACAAAACGAATTCCGTTTTTTTCCAGGGGAAGACAGGCAGCGTAAATTTCCGCCACGCCGTTTTTTCTGCTTGCCAGCGCCGCACCTTCCCTGCTCAAATTTCCGCGAATCATTACGTACCAGCGGTTTTCGTTTTTTCCCGCAAGAACGCCGTCCTTTGCAAAAAGCGCCGTGCCCGAAGACCGTGACGCATCCAGATAATTTTGCAGCGCGCGTTCAGAAAGCATGAACGGATCGTCAGAAATTTTTTCCAGCGGAAGAATCGAAAACGGACTGAACGCCATCGCCAGGGAATTCCGTGCAAAAATTTTTCCGCCGTCAGAATTTATTTCCTGCACCGAATTTTCCGGAAGCAGATTCCAGCGGTATTTAAAAACGAATTCCGAAATTTCCGAAAACGACGAAGTGTCCGCGTACAAAAAAATCGATTTAAAATTTTTGCTGCCGTTAAGCCGCGCATAAACTTTTTCCGCCGCCGATTTTGCATCCTGAAAATTTTCGCTTCCCGCCAGAATCAGGACGCTCTGCCCCGTGAGTTCCGTCAGTTTTTCGTCCGCGCGCGAAATCGATTTTTCGGAAAAATTTTTCGGAAGCATGTTGAAAAGATCCGAATCGATTTTCATGTTTCCGCGTGCACAAAAAAAATTCGCCAAAAAAAACAACGCGATTCCTGCGTGAAAAAAAATCCACGCGCAAAAAAATTTATCGCGCAAAAATTGATTTTTCATCCGCCGAAAGCTCCTGTGCGTATTGCGTTTCAGAAAATTCGTAAAGAATTCTGTCGCCGCTTTTTTCTTCCACCGAAACCGAATTCATGACGCATTCCGCCGAAGAAAAAATTCCTTCGATAAAAATTTCGCTTACCGCCGCAGAAAAATTTTTGTCCTTCGGCAGAAGTTTTGCATTCCACACGCCGCCCGATTTTTCCGCGAAAAAAATTTCAAAATTTTCTTCCAGCGAATTCATGTTGCCCGAAAAAACCGCCTGAAGCGATGCAGAAATATTTTTAAAAGTTTCGTTCGCGCCCATGTCCGTTACGGATTTTTTTCCGTCCGCCGAAATCTGAATCATGACGCCGCCGCCCAGAGCAAGCGTGGAAGGAAAAGGCCGCTGAGTTTTCCAGACGATTCCGTCGCTGCAAAAAACGAATTTTCCCGACGATTTCAGCGTCCGTCCGATGGAAGAAATTTTTTTTGTCTGCACGAAATTTCCGCGGGAAACTTTATGCCGTGAAAGTTCAGCCGAAACTTTCTGCATGGTCAAATTTTCCGCGCCGAGTGAAAGGCAGAAAATTTCCGCGAGCAAAAAAATCATCAGAATTTTTTTGAAATTTTTTTTCACGATTCGCCTCCGGATTTTTCGATGGCAGCCAGAACTTTTTTCGTAAAATTTTCGGGACAGACGAACATGGTTTCGCCGGTGGAAATTTTTACGACCATCTGGGTGGATTCGGCTTTGTTTACGAGTTCGCCTTTTTCGTTGAAAATTTCGTATGCGATTTTCAGACGATTTTCGTATTCGATTAAGTACGATTTGATTGTGGCGGTTTCGTCGAACAGAAGCGATTTTACGAATTTCAGCTTTAATTCCACCACGGGAAACGCAAATCCGTCAGAACGCATATTGTTGTAGTTGTAGCCGATTTCGTCCAGAAGATGACAGCGCCCCACTTCCAGAAATTTTACGTAATTTCCGTGCCACACGACGTCCATGGAATCCACGTCAAAAAATCCGACCTTGAATTTTGTCTGTGCGCAAAACAATGCACCTTTCATTTTTCGCCTCCGTTTTTAAAATCCGACTGCCAGAAGTCAAAAAAATTGTACCACTGGAAAGGATCTTCCGCCGAATATTTTTCCAGGTACGAAACGAATTCGCCGCATAAATTTTCAGCCAGCGCGTCCCGTTCCTTTCGCCTGTAATTTTGAAAACCGGTTTTTGCCCTGTGAACGTGCACCGAATTTTTTGGATTCAGCATGACGGTTTTTTGTCTGAGCGCAAACATGAAATAAGTCTGCGGAGTCTGCAAAAGAAGCGCCATTAAAAAAATTCCCGACGGAAATTCTGCATCGCTTCCCAAAAATTTTCTGCGGAAAATTCTGCCTTTTGAATGCGCTGAAGTTCTGTCGCCGGTTGCAACGACAATTTCTCCGCGCTGAATTTTTTCCTGCAAAATCGTAATCGTTTCAGGGCCGATGTCTTTCGGGTCGAGTGCGGTGATTTCGTATTTCGGATTTATTTTTTTCAGCGTGGCGTTAAAATTTTCGTCGGATTTTATTTCCATGATGACGGTTACGGGAATTTCGCGATGAACTCCTGCCCGTGAAAAAGTTGCCAGACTTCTGAGCAAATCCATGTCGCCCAGATGCGAACCGATTACAAATGCGCCGCGTCCTTCCGCCAGATTCCGCCAGTAATCCGAAATGTCGTCGTCGTTAAAAATTAAATTTTCTTCCTGAATTTTTCCCGTCCAGCCGGAAATTCGTTCCACCAGACAGAGGCTGAATGAAAGCACCGATTTGTATGCGCTTAATTTTTTTGGAATTTTTCCGCCGCTGAAATTTTTCATCCGACGCTGAAAATCCAGTGCGTAAATCCGTGCCCGCCGCGAAAACAAAAAGAAAAAAAACGAAACGAAAATTGCAATGACGTTTACCACACAGACCGGAAGCAGCCGTATCAGCCGGAGCGTCAGCAGAATCGGAAAATTCGTCCGTACGCTTTCTTTTTCCTGCGACCAGTGCCTAGTCATTTTTCCCCCGATTTTTTACTGCACGAAAAATCAGCAGCGGCAACCGCAAAATCATTCCCACGCAAAGCCTGGCGTAAGTGCACGAAATTCTTACGTTGTCCCGAACCGCGCGAAAATTTGAAACGCCGTCTTTGGGATAAAAAACTTTTACGGGCAGCGAAACGATTTTTATTCCGCGCCAGGAAAGCCTGACCAGAACGTCAATGTCGAATCCCATCCGCCTGTCCAAAAAAATTTTTTTCTGCAAAAGGGCAAAAAAAGGTTCCACGGGATAAATGCGGAAACCAATCATGGCGTCTTTTATCCGGTCTGAAACCGTTACGATGCGAATCCACGCGTTGGCAATTTTTCGTCCGTTGCGTCTTGCTTTTGGTGCGCTTTCGTCGTATTCAGGGAAGCCGCAGATTATTGCCGACGGATTTTTTTTTGACGCTGAAAGAAATTCTTCTACGCGGGAAACATCGTGCTGTCCGTCGGAATCAAGCTGAAAAACGTGGCTCAGTCCAAGTTCGTGCGCCTTTAAAATTCCCTTGCAGACTGCCGCGCCTTTTCCGCAATTTTTTTCGCTTTCCACTAAAACGACGTCCGCGAATTTTTCCTTTACTGCGCGGATAAATTTTTTGTCTTCGTCAGGATTTCCGTCGTCCACAACAATCACGGGCAGACCGAATTTTTCCAGCGATGAAACCACAAAATCCAGCGTGGAGCCGTGACGATAAACCGGAATCAAAAAACCGCAGCCGTTCATTTGCAAACGCCGAATGCGCCCTGTGAAAAAATGCGTTCGTTTTTTGCAGCGTCTTTCATGCAGAACGAAACCGAATTTTTCTGCGCGTCAAATTCCATTTTTAAATTCACGCGGGAATCGGGCAAAACCGGCGAAGAAAATTTCATGCGGCGGATTGAACGCACCGATTTTTTTGTACCGAAATATTTTTTTGAAAAACGCGTCACGATTTCAAATTGTCCCACGGCAGGCAGAAGTTTGAATTCAGGAAAATGTCCGTCGAAAAAATCGCATCCGGCAGGAACGTCGAATTCCAGTTCCACGCGATTTTCGTCCTGCAAAATTATTTTTTCTCCGCGGATGGAATGGTCGTTCATTTTTCGTCCTCCGTTTCAAAAAGCGCGGCGATTTCTTCTTTGTGCTTTTTTCCCTGAACGTCCACGGGCAGCGAATCCGGATAGCGGAATTTTTTTGGCAGCACGACGTTTTCAAAATACTTCATCAGAAATTCGCGGAAAAATTTATTTATGTCGAATTTTTCCTTTCCGCGGAATTTTTCCTTTCCGTCCTGATTCAGCACGATTGCAGCCGCCAGATATTGCCTCACTTCGTTTGAAAGCGCAATGACTTTTACGTCCGACACAAGTTTCGTTTCCAGAATTCGGTTTTCCACTTCGGTCATGGAAATCCGTTTTTCTTCGATTTTTACGATGGAATCGCTTCTGCCTTTCAAAAGGAATTTTTTTCCGTCGGCCTGAAAATCAACCAGATCCGCAGTGGCAAATCCTTCGGGATTTTTTATGTACGGCGAAATTATGCGGAGGCATCCGTCGTCACCTTTCCAGACTTTTGCGTTGTCGAACGGCGTCCAGACGAGTCCGTCAGTTTTTTGCGTACGGTAAGCAATGCCACTCGTTTCCGTTGAACCGTACACTTCCAGCGGACAGAAGCCGAAAATTTTTTCAGTGGAAACCGCGAGTTCGGGGGAAACTGCACCGCCGCTCGTAAAAATCCACGGATTCTTTAAATCAAGTTTTTCTTCTCCGCGTGCATCCACCGTTCGTTTTAAAAATGCGGGAGTGGCAATGATCATATAACTTCTGTCGGAAAGTTTTTCAAATTCTTCGGGGAACTCAATCCGTTTTCTGCGGAACGGAACGCCCAGTGCAAACGGAAGCGACACGCCGAACAGAAATCCGTAAATGTGATGCTGGCTCACCGTCGTCACCGATGCACGATTTAAAAATTCCGCGCCCCATTTTTTTATGATGAACGCATTGTCTTCCTCGAATTCTTTCATGCGCTGCAAAACGGCTTTTGGTTTTCCTGTGGAACCGGAAGTGTACATGAAAATTTCAGTTTTTTCCGAATCAATCTGAGGCGAAAGGCGGATTTCGTTTTCATCAGGATTTGAATTTTCCACGATGGACGGAATGAAATCAGCGCCGGGAAAATTCTGGTCGGTCAAAAATTCCACGCCGTCAGTTTTTATTTCCGCGATGAATTTTTCCGTGATGTTCTGCGTAAGGAGAATTTTCTTTTTGCACTGAAGGAGCGCCACAAACGTAACCAGAAAATAAAAATAATCTTCGCAGTGAAGAATCCAGCGGTCAGAATTTTTTTCGTTCACGAATTTTCTGACTGATGCAGTTCCGCGCAAAAAATCTTTCCACGTTTTAAAAATTTTTTTTGAATAAACGTCATCGAAGCAAACCGGAAAATCATCCGCGCGCGAATCGTTTTTAAATTTTGTAATTGTAAATGGTTTGATCATTTTTTTGTCCACCCGTTTCCGTATGAAAAATTCTATCGCAAAAATCAGCCCCATCACCACGTAGGAAATTCCGCCGTTGTAAAGCGACCAGATTTTGTCGTCAGCAAAAAAAACCGTGCAGAACGCAATCGTTCCGTTCGTCAAAAAAAATCCGCACCAGACAAGCGTAACTTTTTTGCAATACGATTCAACTTTTTCCTCGAACGCCGAACCTGAAATCGTTTTGTCCGCGAAAGTTGCCAGACGGAAAACAATCGTGGGCGGAAAAAATAAAGTTCCTGCAAAAACGAAAAGAAAAACTGCGCTCACGGCAACCGGATAAATTTTTAAAAAAACAGATTTTTGCGTTACAAAGCAGAAAATTCCCGCCACGGATAAAAGCATGGAAGTCAAAAGCGGTTTCCAGCCCAATGCGTTTTTTTTTCCGCTTTTTTTTGTTCCGGTTGCGCCGATAAAAAACGATGCACCCGCCAGAATCATGCAGAGCGACAAAATCCGCAGGGGAAGTCTGAGAACGACGAGAAACACGAAAACCAGAATCGGATAAATCGCCGCCACTGCATAAAATAAAATTTTTAAAAACCGGTTCATCAGCCCCAGATGTTTGCCAGAGCGTCCACCACGTCCTGAACTGTTTTCACGGATTTAAAAATCGACTGATCGATATTTGCCTTTCCTTCCGGCGCAAATTTTTTCATTTCAACAATCAAATCGATGGCATCGATGGAATCCAGATCCAGGTCATCGCCGATTAAAGCGTCGCCCGTAACTGCACTTTCTTCGATTTCAAATTTGGACACGAGGATTTTTTTCAGTTCGTCAAAAATTTCTTGCTTCGTCATTTTTTTCTCCAAAAATTATTCGGCCTGCTTTTTGCGTTCATCCGAAACGAATTGTGCCAGCGAATTCACCGAAGAAAAAATCTGTTTGGTGTCTTCGCTTTCCGTAGAAAATTTAATTCCGAAATTTTTTTTCAGCGCCACACCCAACTCCAGCGCATCGATTGAATCCAGCCCCAGACCTTCGTTGAACAAAGGCGCGTCGTCCTGAATCTGTTCCGGCGTAATGTCTTCGAGTTGCAATGACGAAATAATAACTTCTTTTATCTGACGTTTGAGTTCGTCCATTTTAAGCTCCTGTAAAAGTTGATTGAGCGAGTTTATCGATTTGCGTGCGGAATTTCAATACAACGGAATTTTCGGGAAGCGCGGATGATTTGCAAAAGGAAGCGGTATTTTTTTTGCGGAATAAAATTTTGGTAAAAGAAGCGAAAATTTTTGTGCACAACAAAAAAATCCGTGATACAATCCGCTCATATTTTTTTCCATGGAGGTTGTTTTGGAAACACAAATCATTCGGCGCAAAAGCAATTT
>CAZACA010000038.1:1791-14082 GCA_964483515.1 uncultured Treponema sp. | reverse complement strand
AATTTTCACGCCACGCGCCACGGATTCGTCCACCGCCGCAGATTCTTCTTCAGAAAGCATTCCGAAAACCGAATGAATTGCGTCGATTTTTTTCTGAATTTGCGCATTTTTTTCCGCGCTGAAATTTTCGTCCGGAATGTGAACGAAAACTTTCTGATGAATTTTCAAATCCACCGGTTCAAGCATTTGCACCGCAGTTCCGTCAAAATATCCTTCCACAGTCATTCGCGCCTCCGTTTTTATTTTACCACAATCGATTTTTTCCGCTGAAAATTTTTCACGCTAAAAAGCACCGTACTTTGTGCCCCGCGGAAATTTCGTGCAGTTCAGGAACTTCCGTGCGGCATTTTTCAGTGGCTTTTGAACATCGGTGGGCAAAGGGACAGCCGTTCGGACTTTCCAGAAGACTTACCTGCTCGCCGTTTTTTTCCACGCTGAAATTTCCGCCTGCTCCTGCAAAAAGCGTCTGCGTATACGGATGAACCGCCGATTTATACAAATCCGCAGCGTCCAATTCTTCCACAATCATTCCGCGATACATTACGCCGATTTTATCGCAAAAATAACACGCGACTTTCAAATCGTGGGCAATAAAAAGAAACGACAGATTCCGTTTTTCCCGCAAATCCTGCAAAAGATTCAGAATCTGCGCCTGCACCGAAACATCCAGCGCACTCACCACTTCGTCGCAAATCAAAACCTGCGGTTCCATAATCAGTCCGCGTGCAATGCTGATTCTCTGCCGCTGTCCGCCCGAAAATTCCGAAGGTTTCCGCTCCAGATCCGCCGGAGAAAATCCGATTTCGTCCAGAATTTTTTCCGCTTTTTCCCGTGCATCGTCCTTTCCGCGCCATTTTGACGAATATTTCAGCGCAGAAGTTAAAATTTCAAAAATTGTCATGCGCGGATTCAGCGATTTTGACGGATCCTGAAAAACGTATTTCACTTTTTCGCGGAAATTCTGCAATCCTTTTTTGTCCAGGTCGCCCACGTCCACAATTTCGTCGTTATCCGGATTGAAAAAAATTTTTCCGCCGTCTGCATTGTACATCCGCACCAGAATTTTCGCCGTCGTAGTTTTGCCCGAACCGCTTTCGCCCACCAGCCCGAATGTTTTTCCCCGCTGAATTTCAAACGAAACGTCGTTCACCGCGTAAACCTGCCTGTCTTTTTTCGCGAAAAATCCTGCGTCCAGCCCGAACCGTTTCTGCAAATTTTCCGCCTGAATTATGGTGTTTTCGTTCATTTTTTCCCCCGATTTTTTCCGCGAATCAATTCGATTTTTTCATCTGACGGCATTTGAAATTTTCTTTGCGGCATTCGTCTTCGGCAAATTCGCATCTGGGTGCAAACGGACAGCCGGTTTCAGGATTCGCCGCATCGCTTACGTGCCCCGGAATTGCGTGAAGTTTTCCGCCTGAATAATGTTCGCCGAATTTCGGACTCGATGCCAGAAGCGCTTTTGTGTACGGATTCCGCGGATTTTTTACGATTTGTTCCGCCGTTCCTTTTTCCATGATGATTCCGCCGTACATGACGATTATGCTGTCGCACAGGGACGAAACTACATCGATGTTGTGGCTGATGAAAATAATGGAAAGTCCGCGTTTTTTCCGCAAATCCGAAAGCAGCGAAACAATCTGCGCCTGAATCGTTACGTCAAGCGCCGTAGTGGGTTCGTCCGCAATTAAAAGGTCGCATCCCTGCGCCAGAGAAAGTGCAATGCTGATTCGCTGAAGCTGTCCGCCCGAAAACTGATGCGGAAAATTTTTCAGCCGTTTTTCTGCGTCAGGCAGTCCCACTTCCGTCAGAAGTTCCGCGGATTTTTTTATGCATTCGGATTTCGTCATCTGCGGAAAAGAATTTCGCAGGGTTTCAGTAAAAACGCTTTCCATGTTCTGAAGCGGATCAAACGAACGGCCCGGTTCCTGAAAAATGCAGCCGATTTTTCTTCCGCGGAGTTCACGAAACTGTTCCTGGGTAAGCGATGAAAGTTCAATGCCCTTGTAAAAAATTTTTCCTTCCGCGAACGCATTTTTTGGCAGAAGCCCCGAAATCGCCGTGGTAGAAACTGATTTTCCCGAACCGCTTTCGCCCACAATTCCCAGAATTTCGCCTGCTTTCATGCTGAACGAAATTCCGCGCACCGCCTGAACCGTTACGTTTTCGTTTCCGCGCAGAACGTCGAAATTCACAAAAAGATTCTGCACCGTCAAAAAAGATTTCTGCATTTCCGCCAGGGAAAATTCGTACTGTCCGCGATGAACCGGAATTTTCCGCGCAAATTTTTTTTTCTTCCACGACGGAAAAACAAAATGATACGGATCGAAAAAATCACGCAGACTGTCGCCCAGAAAATTAAACGCAAGAGTTACGCCGAGCAGAAGCCAGACAGGAGTCAGCAGCCACGGAAAATTTTTCAGATTGTTCAGCGTAGAAATTTCACGATTTATCAGCGAACCCCAGCTCACGGCAGGATCGTTAATTCCCAGCCCCAGATACGAAAGCGTCGTTTCGCTCATGATGAAGCCCGGAATGGAAAGCGTAATGCTCACAATCAGAAGGCTTGAAATCTGCGGAATAATGTGACGGAAAATTATGGCAAGCGACGGAGTTCCTTCCAGAATGGCATTCTGAACGAATTCTTCACGCTTAATCGAATGAATCATTCCGCGCAAAGTCCGTGCACTTCCAGGCCATCCCACCAGCGACAGAATCACCGTAATCACCATGTAGGACGTTCCTGAATCCATGGTCGTATTTAAAAGCGAACGCAAAAACAGAATCAGATACAGGCTCGGAATCAGCATGAAAAATTCGCTGAACCGCATGATGAACCAGTCAGTCGTTCCGCCGTAAAATCCCGCCAGTCCGCCCAGAATTATGGCAAGCAGAAGGGAAACTGCACTGGCAAAAAATCCGATGGTGAGCGAAATTCTGCTTCCGTAGACGACCCGCGAAAAAAGGTCACGCCCCAGATTATCCGCGCCCAGAAGAAAAACCGGATAGCCGTTTTCCGCGTCCGAACCGAAAAGATGAATGTCGCAGGGAATCACGCCGAAAATTCTGTATTTCTGTCCGCGGGCAAAAAATTTTATTTTGTGATAAACGCCCTTTACTTTTGCATAACGCCACGTCGCCGTTTCAAGCACGCGATATTCCCGGAGAGTGATTCCTTTCGCGGAAATTTCCACGTTGGACGGATGAAAAGTTCCGTCGGGAAAAGAAGTTGCAGCGGAATAAGGCGCCACAAAATCGGCAAAAATCATGGTTGCGTACAAAATCAGGATAAAAATCAGCGAAACGCAGGAAACCGGCTGATGCAAAATGTATTTAAAAATCTGTTTCATTTTAATTTTCCTTTCCGTAGCGAATCCGCGGATCAAGCAGTGCAAGAAGAATGTCCGAAATTATCATGCCGGCCAGAACCAGCGCCGAAACGAACATCGTATTCGCCAGAACCAGATTCACGTCCTGCTGCGTAACTGCTTCGTACATGAGCCTGCCGATTCCCGGATACGCAAAAATTATTTCCAGAATCAGGCTTCCGCTGAAAAGGCTCGCCAGAAGATTTGCGCTGCCGGTAATGTACGGATTCATGGTGTTTTTAAAAGCGTGATTCAAATAAACGCGACGTTCTTTTATTCCGCGGGAACGAAGCGCCATTATGTACGGAAGTCCCATCTGATCCAGCATCGTCGAACGAATCATGCGCATTGTTCCGCCCACGCCGCCCAGAAACGAAGCCAGCAGCGGAAGAAAAACATGATGCAGATAACTGAACGAAAATTTCACGGGATTTTCTGAAAACGGAAAATTCGGATAGGACGTCACCGGAAAAATTCCCGTTACCGAAGCAAAAAGCTGAAACAGAATCAGGAGCAGAATTCCAGGAAACGCATGAAAAAAAAGCGCAAAAAAAGTTACCGCCAGGTCTGTCCGCGTGCCCGCCTTGCTGGAAAAATAAACGCCCAGCAGAAACGAAAAAATCGTAATGAAAACCAGGGAAATCAAATTCAGAATCACGGAATTTTTCAGCCTGGAAAAAATCAGGAAACTCACCGGCGCGCGGCTTACTAAACTTACGCCCAAATCGTGATGAATTATTACGCGCTTGAGCCAGTCCGCGTACTGTTCGTAAAAAGGTTTGTCCAGCCCCATTTCGTGCCGCAGAAGTTTTTCCTGTTCCGCGGAAAAATTATTGTCCTGAAAATTCTGTCCTTTTGCGGAAGGCGCGTTCATGGAAGTAATGAGCTGCTGCGTCATCATCTGGTCAACGATGTCACCGGGCGCAAGCTGCATCAGGCCGAAAAGCGAAAGTCCCAGCAGAAAAAGCAGGACAATCATCGTGCAAATTCGCGAAACGATGAACGATGCCAGCGGATTTTTTTTCCGGAGTGCACGCCATGGAAAGCCGATCGTCAGCGCAATTTTTTTCCAGAATTCAGCGCGGAAAATTTTTTCTGCATGAATTTTCTGAAAAATTTTTTGCAGGATTTCCGCGGATTTTTTGCAGAATTTTTTTATCCGGAATTTCATGGTTCACCTCGCAATTATTTTATGTCGCTTAAAAAAACGCGTTCGGATTTTGCACCGTTCATGTTGTCGTAAAAAAAATTTTTGTCGCTCCATTTATTTTGCAGCGCGCAAAAAGTTTTCATGCTCACCAGATAAATTACGGGGCACTGTTCCAGAAGAATCGTCTGATATTCGTCCCAAATTTTTTTCGCGGATTTATAATCGTTTGTGTACGAACCTTCGTTGTAAAGAAAATCAATCCGTTCTTCCCAGTCCGTGGCGGGCGATTTCTGTTCAGGATACCAGACGTGCAGATTTCCCGTGGAAGGCCAGACGTTGCTTCCCTGCGTGGGAAAAATATTTGAACCCAGTCCGATGAAAACCGATTGCCAGTCGTAAGTCGAAGTCAGATGCTCAATGAGTTTCTGAAAATCCACCTGACGGACGTTAATCGTAATTCCCACCGAAGCGCATTCGTCGGCTACAATCTGTGCAATGTCGCTGCCCGTCGTGCTTGACGAAGCAATGGTCAGATCGAATTCGATTTTGTTTCCGTAAGAGTCGCGCATGGTTCCGCTTTCGTCCTGCGAAATTCCGATGGACGCCAGAAGTTCCACCGCCCTGTTTTTGTCGTACCGGTATTTCAGCGAAATGTCCCTGTTGTAAAACGGATTCACCTGAGGAAAAAAATTATATTTCGGCGAAGCGAGTCCGCGGTAAGTCTGATAAATAATCCGGTCGCGATTTAAAAGACAGCTCATTGCCTGACGGAATTCTTTCTGCGTAAACCAGCGGTAAAAATTTTTTTCGATGTTTTTCGGATTCTGATTGAACGTCCACATTCCGGCACCCAGCGAACTTTCCGAGCGGAAAACCCTGTAGGAATTTTTCTGTTCGTCTACCACCGACTGAACTTCTTCCGGCGAAGGCGAATACAATTCAGTTTTTCCCTGACGGAACAGAAGATATTCAGTGCGCGGATTTCCCACGATTTGCAAAATCTGCGTGTCGGGATAAGTTGCAGTTTTTCCGTCCGGATCTTTTTCCCAGTAGTACGGATTTTTTTTGTAAACGACCCGCTGACCCGGAACGTATTCAACGATGTACCAGCGCCCCATGGAAGGAATTTCCTTTACGTTGCAGTCCGCCTTGAATAAATCCTTTACGCCGTCGCTGCCTTTTTTTTCCTTTGCGTTTCTGTAAATGAACGACGGACAGAATTCCATGTTGGTGGAAAGAATCGGATCGGCAATTATCCGCGGAAAAACAAAATCGAATTTTTTGTCGCTGATTTTTACGCATTTTATCCGCGCGGAAGAACCGTCTTCCATGGTCACGAACTGGCTGTTGTAGCCTGAACTCTGAAATTCCGGATCGCCTGCAATTTCGTCGTACCAGAAAATTATGTCGTCCGATGTAACAGGAATTTTTTCGTCGCTGCCAGGTCGCGTCCAGA
Source organism: uncultured Treponema sp. (assembly GCA_964483515.1). Classification (GTDB taxonomy): domain Bacteria; phylum Spirochaetota; class Spirochaetia; order Treponematales; family Treponemataceae; genus Treponema_D. The sequence continues at coordinate 8,108 of CAZACA010000038.1, read as the reverse complement.
AAAGTCCGTCGCGCAGGGTGTAATGCACCGTAAGCGTGTTGTTTTTTTTGTCCGTTTCGATTTCAAAAAATGCTGCCCGCGGAACCCATTTTTTTGTGGAAGTGTCGTAGTCTGCAAGTGACTCAAGCGTCCTGCTGATGATTCCTGCACTTTCTGCGTCGCGTTCGGCAATGTACTGATTGAAAGTTTTCGGGTCGCCCGTAATGCAGCCGTTCCATGTTCCGCCGTCTTTTCCTGCAACGAATTCGCTTCCGTCCCATGGTTTGTAAAAAGTTTTTTCCAGCAGTTTCAGTCCCGATTTTTCAATGTATTCGTCGATTTCTTCCAGCGTCATTTCGGGATATTTTTTTGCGCAGCCCGAAACAAAAAATGCAGCAAGCAAAACCACAAGCGAAAATTTTTTTTTCATCAAACGCCCCCTCGCGTCAAACAACGGTTCCTTTAAAAACGTCGCGCAAAATTTCCACTTCCGCCGGGAGAGCAGAAATTTCCTCCTGAACTTTTTTTTCCGCCAAATTTATTTCAAACAGAATTTTTCTTCCTGCCGCCGCCGAAAGATATTCCGCGATTTTCTGCACTGCGCCCTGAATCTGAATCAGCTCAAACTGATTTTCCGTTGACGCGCTCACCGTATCGCCGGAAATTTTCCAGTCCGAAGTCAGCATCAGGTTGCTTGCAAGCATCATGTCGTTCACGGAAAAATCGGCAATCATGTTTTCCTTCGTTTTTTCCAGGTCGAATTCAGCCTGCGGATTCTGCGCGGAATTTTCCATGCTGAATTTTTTTTCTGAAAAATTTTCGCTTTCAGAATTTTCCCGTGAAATTTCCGCTGAAAAATTTTCGTGCGGTTCAGCGCCGCCATCAGGAAAAGGGCTTCTGTCGATTTCTCCCAGCGCACTGAAAGTCGGAATCGGATTCAGAAAAGAATTCCGGATTTTTTGCGGCGACGAATTTTCCGTTACGGAATTTTCATTTTTTTTTTCAGCCGAAATTTCTTCCGCCTGATTTTTTTGCGCGGATTTTAAAAGAATCGGTTTTAAATTTTCCAGCGCTTTTTTTACTTCCTGCCCCGAAACGAAATTTTTCAGCCAGCAGAGCCTGGAAACCGCAAGTTCAAATTCGTAACGCGGACTTAAGGAATAACGCACGTCGCGATAAAGCTGCATGAAAATCGAAAGGGCGCGTTCAATCTGCACGGAATTCCATGCGTTTAAAACTTCCGCGGAAAAACGGTTTGCGTTCTGCCCCAGAAGCGATTCTTTTTTTATGCCGTTTTTTATCAGCAGAACCGAGCGCAGATAATCGGTGCAGTTTGAAATGAGCTGTTCGATGCTTACGCCGTTTTGCAGATATTCGTCGAGTTTTAAAAGCGCTTCGCCGGATTTTTCGGAAACGCAGAGTGAAAAAAGTTCGTTCAGCCGGTCAACGCCCAGGAGCCCGAGTTTGTCGCGGATTTTGTCGTAAGTGATTTCGCCGTCTGAAAACGCTGCCACCTGATCAAAAAGCGTGTAGGAGTCGCGCATGGAACCGGTGGCTTCCCGTGCAATCCAGTAGAGCGCTTCGTCTTCGGCTTTTATTCCCAGTTCCGCGGCGGCAAGAGCAAGCTGTTCCTTTATTTTTTCTACGGGAACAAGGCGGAAATTAAACTGCTGGCATCGCGACTTTATGGTTGCGGGAACTTTCTGCAATTCCGTGGTGGCGAAAATAAAAACGCAGTAAGGCGGCGGTTCTTCGATAGTTTTTAAAAGCGCGTTGAATGCAGAAGTGGAAAGCATGTGCACTTCGTCGATGATGTAAATTTTGTAGCGGAAAGAATTCGGCGGAAAAAGAACTTCGTCCTTAATCTGACGCACGTCGTTTACGCTTGTGTTTGATGCACCGTCGATTTCGATTACGTCCAGCGATGAACCTCCGGCGATTTCCTTACACGCGCTGCATTCTCCGCAGGGAAAAGTTGTAGGGCCTTTTTCGCAATTCAATGCGCGGGCTAAAATTCGTGCCGTGGAAGTTTTTCCGCATCCCCGCGGACCTGAAAATAAATATGCGTGGGCGATTTTTTTTGATTGAATGGAATTTTTCAGCGTGTCGGCAACAAATTCCTGACCGACAAGATTTTCAAAATTTTTTGGACGACGACGTGTCGCAGTAACTTCGTAAGCCATAGTTGCAGAGAATATAGCAAAACCATGGATTTTACAATCGCGATTTTCCGGCAAAAAAATTCCGCGGAATTCAGCGCAAAAAATTTCGTGAAGAATTCCGCAGAAAATTTCAGGCTAATTCGTTGCCAGTTTATAACTTGTCAGCGTAATTTCGTTCGTGTTTTTGTCCAGAACGCCGGTTACCGTAATTTTTCGTCCGTCGAATCCGGAAAGTTTCAGCCTGGCGTTTTCCGATGAACCGTTTGGTTTTACCGTGTACGTTGCATCGTCTGCCGTAAGCGTAAAAATCATTTCGCCGCTGCTTTTGTCCACGGAAAGAATTCCCGTCGTGCGAAGGACTTTTTTTGATTCGATGGTTTCGCCCGTTTTTTCTACGCCGGATTTTATTCCGCTGCCGATGGTTTCGCCCACGTTTTTAATCGCGTCGCCGATGGCATCCAGGTCGCTGGATTCGTCCGAAGCAGATTCATCGGATTCAGCCGAAGCGGATTCAGTTGTTTCCGCGGAAGTTGATTCAGCGGATTCAGTCTGCGTCGTGTCCTTTTTCTGGAAAAGCGAAAATTTCGTCTTGCCAAAAACCGGCATGAAAAGACAGACAGAAACGATTACTGCAAAAATTTTTTTCATATGCACAAATCTCCATTTTTTAAAATTGTGAATTCTTTTTCGTCCGCGTATTTTATCGTTATGGTAGGTTCCTTTACAACACCGTCAAAATGAATCAGCGAATTTGCGTCTCCGTCGTAATTTTCACCGATTGCAAAATGACACGTGCGGAATGCCTTTTCGTCTTCGAGCATATTTCCCGTAATGCACGCCGCCGGATTCAGCCCGATTCCCAGTTCGCCGATGTTCCGCGCATTTTTTGCATAAATTTCGCCCTGCCCTTTCGGAAGTTTTCCGTCCGCTTCCATTGCGAGCGCATCTTTTTCCGCCTGCGTAATGTCCTTTAAAAGCCGCCTGGATTCTTCGCCGCCTGAAATTTCCGTAACGAAACCTTTTTCAACGATTACGGTTATCGGAGTTTTTAAAATCGAGTCGCCGCCTGAAAAAGTCATGCTTCCGTCAAAAACGATTTTTCCGTTTGCCGAACCCACAACCGGACTGATGAACGATTCGCCTGCCGGAATGTTTCCGCCGCTGCCTTTTCTGCTGAAGTCGCCGTCGTCGCTCATGGCTTTCCGTCCTGCCAGCCCGATTAAAATATCCGTGCCGCCCGGTGAAGTTACGTGAACGGTGGATGCGTTTTCAAATTTTTCGCACACGGATTTGCAGCGCTGGGACAGAATTTTGTAGTCGATGTTTACCGTCCGGTTAAAAATGTCTTCGGTCAAACCAGGCGTCCAGATTCCGCGGATGGATTTTTTTCCGCTCAAAAGAAAATCGAACGTATTGTCAAAAATTTTTCCGTCGTCGGTTCTGTACGGATTTAAAATTGCGTCCTGATCTTTTCCCAGTTTGTTCTGCGAAATCGAAAAAATTACGTCGGGTTCGCTTTTTATTGCCGCCACCACGGTTTTTTCCGCAAAATCCGATGAAGTTTTTTTTGTCTGATAAATTAAGGTCGGTTTTGCTTCCGCGGAAAGTGCAGCCGTAAAAAGATTCTGTGCAATTCCGCTCGTTTCAGGATTCGCCACAATCAGAACCGTTTCGCCTTTTTTTATTTTGCAGACGTCCTGAACTACGGTTTCCGACGGAGATTTTTCTTTCTTGTCGAACAATTTCATTTTTGCCCCCTGCGCAAAAGTTGAATTTTTTTGTCCCCGTCAATATAATGAGCCGAAAAAAAAATTGCAAAAGCCGCGCGCTTTTCTTTTTTTTTAAATCAAGTTCTGCTTGAAAAAATCTTTTTTTAGAGGCGTTTTATGGCAATGGTCATCCTCACTTTAAACTGCGGATCATCTTCCGCGAAATATCAGGTTTACGACTGGGACAACAAGGAAGTTTTGGCGAACGGCGTTGTGGAACGAATCGGAATCGACGGTTCAGGAATTTCCCACAAGGCAAAAGGAACAAAAACCGAAATTAAAAGCAACTGTCCCACGCACAAAGAAGCCATCGAATTGATTTTAAAAACAATCACCGACGAAAAAATCGGCGTAATCAGCGACATGAGCGTAATAAAGGCGGTCGGTCACAGAGTTCTGCATGGCGGCGACAAATTTACGAAATCCGTCCTGATTACTCCCGAAGTTCTGGAAACATTCCGCTCGGTAGTGGATCTGGGACCGCTTCATATGCCTGCAAACATCATGGGAATCGAAGCCGCGCAGAAAGTCATGCCGGATGTTCCCCATTGTGCAGTCATGGACACAGCCTGGCATCAGACCATGCCCGAAGAAACTTTCATGTACGCAATTCCCCGCGAATGGTACACGAAATATTCAGCCCGGCGATACGGCTTCCACGGAACTTCATTTCTTTACACCGCGAAACGTGCATCGGTTCTGCTTCATAAAGAGCCGCGGGACACGAACGTAATCATCTGCCACATCGGAAACGGTTCATCCATGTGCGCAGTAAAAGACGGAAAATGCTACGACACGACAATGGGAATCACTCCGCTGGAAGGACTCGTAATGGGAACCCGTTCAGGCGATGTCGATCCTGCGCTTCCTTTTTACATCATGCGGAAAACCGGAATGACTGCCGACGAAATGGACACTGCGCTGAACAAAAAATCGGGCTGCCTCGGAATCACGGAAAAATATTCTGACCGGCGCGACATTGAAATCGATGCGGCAAAAGGCGACAAACTCTGCCAGCTTTGCATCGAAATGGAAGCACTCCGCATAAAAAAATACATCGGCGCATTTATGGCTGAACTCGGACGCGTGGATGCAATCGTCTTTACGGCAGGAGTTGGCGAACGCGGACCGATTACGCGATTCAAGTCATGTTCAGGGCTTGAAAACTACGGAATCAAAATCGATGCGCAGAAAAACGAGTGGTCGTTCACGGGAAACGCAGAAACGTGCATCAGCGCAGACGACAGCAAGACGAAAATTTTCGTAATTCCCACCGATGAAGAACTTGTCATGACCGAAGACGCTTACGCACTCATGCAGGGAACTTACGACATTCACACGAATTTCAAATACAGTTTCCAGGATCCGGCTTACGTAAACAAGGCGCGCGAAGAAGGACTCAAAGCCGATCTGGTCAAGCGGCCGAATCTTGCAAAAGTAATCGTTCGTCCGTAACTGATTTTGCTGATTTCCCCCGAAGGAGCGATTCTTTTGGGGGATTTTTATTTTTTTTTGCGATTTTTTTTCCGCGGAGGATTTATGTCGATTTTTCAGGCGATTTTTTTGGGCGTTTTGCAGGGCGTGGCGGAATTTCTGCCGGTTTCGTCGTCGGGGCATCTGGCTCTGGCGCAGAAAATTTTTGGGCTGGACGATGTTCCGCTGCTTTTTGACGTTTTTCTGCACCTGGCGACGCTTTTTGCCGTAATTTTGTTTTTCCGGAAAAAAATTGCATCGTTAATCGTTTCGTTCGTAAAAATTTTTCTGCCAAAAAAATCCGTTTCCGCTGATTCCGCCGAAAAAACTGAAAAATTCCGCGCAGACAGAAAATACATTGCAGCGATTCTGGCGGCGACGATAATAACAGGCGTTCTGGGCGTAATTTCGTCAAAATTCGTGGAAAATTTCAGCATAAAATTCGTCTGTGCCGGATTCATCGTTACGTCCGTCCTGCTGATTCTGTCGTCCGTGGTCGAAAAAAAACGCGATGCAAAAAAAATTTCCGCAGAAAATTCCGCACCGAACCTGATTCAGGCGCTGATTGTGGGTGCTGCACAGGGATTCGGAACGCTGCCCGGAATTTCCCGAAGCGGCTCAACGATTTCTTTCGGCGTTTTTTGCGGAATCGACAGAAAAGTTGCCGGCGAATTTTCGTTCGTCGTTTCCATTCCGGCGATTCTGGGCGCATTCGTTCTGGAACTGAAAGATTTGGGCGAAATTTCCGCATCCGTGGGAATCGTTCCCCTTGCCGCGGGCTGCCTCTGCGCATTTTTCAGCGGATTTGCTGCACTCGCCTGGCTGATGAAACTGATTGAAAACGGAAAATTGCACCGATTCGCGTTTTATCTGATTCCGCTGGGAATTCTGGGCATAATCCTTCTGTAACTGAGTAAAAAAAATGAATGCAAAA
>CAZACA010000038.1:0-1691 GCA_964483515.1 uncultured Treponema sp. | reverse complement strand
AAAAAAAATCCGGAGTTGAACGAACCCCGGAAATTCTGTCAATTCGATTCAGCCGCGCCGGGCAAACCGATGTCTTTTCTGAAAAATTTGTCCTTAAAATCTACGCACGCCATTGCCTGGTACGATTTTTTCCACGCTTCGTCAAAAGTTTCGCCGTAGCACGAACACGCAAGAACCCTTCCGCCGCTCGTAACGAGTTTTCCGTCCGCGCCTTTCCGCCTGTCTGCAATCGCTCCTGCAATGAAAATTTTTGCGCCGATTTTTTCGATTTCGTCCGATTCGACGGAAATTTCCATGCCTTTTTTGTAGGATTTCGGATAGCCGCCGCTAACTGCAACCGGTGAAACGACGAATCCTTTTTTCCACGAAAGGGGAAAATTTTTCAGCGTACCGTCGGTAATTGAAATGCAAAGTTCAGCGAAATCAGAATCCATCAGCGGAAGAACTGCCTGCGTTTCAGGGTCGCCCAGCCGCACGTTGTATTCCAGACATTTGGGCCCGTTTTCCGTGAGCATGATTCCGAAAAAAATAAATCCGCGGTAATCGAATTTTTCAGCGATTAAACCGTTCAGCGTCGGCTCAAGAATTTCCGCGCGGAATTTTTCCATGATTTCAGGCGTAGCGTCTTCCACGGGAGAAACTGCACCCATTCCGCCGGTATTCGGTCCGAGCGCACCGTCCAGAAGCCGTTTGTGGTCACGGGCAGGCAAAAAAGGAACGATGCACGCTTTTCCGTCCGCCGCGAATTTTTCAGTAACGCAGACCGCCGACAGAACCGAAATTTCTTTTCCGCGCAAATATTCTTCCACCACGATTTTTTTTCCGGCATCGCCCGCCAGTTCGCCGTCCATTAAATTTTCCACCGCCGAAAGCGCTTCATTCAGCGTTTTTGCAACGACCACGCCTTTTCCTGCTGCGAGTCCGTCCGCCTTTAAAACGATTGGCGCGCCGATTTTTTTTACGTAAGAAATTGCTTCGTCCTTTGACGTGAACGTTTCGCTTTTTGCGCAGGCAACTCCGTATTTTTTCATGAACGATTTTGCAAAATCCTTGCTCGATTCAAGTTGCGCCGCGATTTTTTTTGGTCCCACGGCAGGAATTCCTTCGTCCCACAAAGAATCTGCAACGCCCTGTGCAAGCGGATCTTCCGGACCGACTACGGCAAAGTCGCATCCGTTTTCCCGTGCAATTTTTGCATAGGAATTTTCGCCCGGTTCCACGTTCCGGCATTTTTTTTCAAAGGCAGTGCCGCCGTTTCCGGGGACACAGATTACTTCGGAGACTGAATCACTTTGGGAAATTTTCCAGGCGATGGCGTGTTCTCTTCCGCCGTTACCGATAACCATAACTTTCATGGCGCGATTTTAATTCAAAACGGTACAAATGGCAACGAACTTTTTTCGTGCAATTTTTTTTCACGGAACGAATCGATTTTTTGCGCAACAAATTTTTTTCGCGAACGAATCGTTTTTTTTTGCACACAAATTTTTTTTCGCGGACGAAATCACTTTTTTGCGCACAAAATTTTTTTCCGCGAATCAAATCGTTTTTTTTACGCAACAAATTTTTTTTCGCGGAACGAAATCGTTTTTTTTTTGCACAATTTTTTTTCGCGAACGAAATCATTTTTTTACGCAACAAATTTTTTTCCCGGAACGAATAATTTTTTTTCGCAACAAATTTTTTTTTCG
>CAZACA010000037.1:8768-14197 GCA_964483515.1 uncultured Treponema sp. | reverse complement strand
TGAAAGCATTTTTTTTGTCCACTGAAATTTTTGCCGAAGAATTCGTCGAATAAAATTTCATAAAAATTCCGCGATTGCTGATGAATCAAATTTTTTTGTCAGCCGAAAATTTTTCCGCAGAATTCGTCGAATAAAAATTGCACAAAAAAATTTCGTGCGCTGATGAATCATTTTTTTTATTCGCTGAAATTTTTTCCGCAGAATTTGCTGAATAAAATTGCACAAAAATTTCCGCGTGCGTTAATGAATCAATTTTTTTTGTCCGCTGAAATTTTTTCCGCTGAATTAGTCGAATAAATTTGCATTAAAATTTCCGCGATTGCTGATGAAATAAATCGGGAAAAAAATCTTTGCGTACTTCCTTGAACGAACGAAAAAAATTATACTTGCACAACATTTTTATTTTTCGGGGGCGTGTGTGACGTATACAATTATTGCAAAAATCGTGGCGTTTGTTCTTTACCTGGGATTCATGGTTTACATCGGGCTGCGGAATGCGGGAAAAAACAACAGTTCATCCGATTTTTTTCTGGGCGGAAGAAAAGTCGGTCCGTGGATTACTGCATTGAGCGCGGAGGCTTCCGATTCTTCGGCGTGGCTTCTGATGGGACTGCCGGGATTGTGCTACCTGGGCGGAATTCGCGAAACCATCTGGACGGCAATCGGGCTGATTCTGGGAACGTACCTGAACTGGCTTTTTGTGGCAAAACCGCTTCACCGGTGCACAAGGTCATTCGGCGACTCCATTACCATTCCGGAATTTTTCACGAACCGTTTCAGGGACAAATCTCACCTGATTTCAGTGATTTCAGTTTTTTTCATCGTGCTTTTTTTCACGATTTACACGGCTTCGGGATTCGTTGCCTGCGCAAAACTTTTTAATTCGGTTTTCGGAATTCCTTACAGAATCGGGCTGATAATCGGGCTGGCGGTAATTTTAAGCTACACGATCATGGGCGGATATCTGGCAGTCTGCACCACGGATTTCGTGCAGGGCGTACTGATTTTTGCGGCGTTCGTGGTTTCTACGGCGGTGATTGTCGTTTCCCTGGGCGGATTCGGTGCGTCGGCGGAAAAAGCGGTTCAGTTCAGCCGGGATGCAATAAACGGAAATTTCGGCGCGGAAATGCAGGAAAAATTTCTGGCGAACAGAAATTTCAGCGGATCGTCCATCGTTTCGGCGCTTTCCTGGGGACTTGGTTACTTCGGAATGCCGCATATCATCGTGCGGTTCATGGGAATTCGTTCCAGCGAAGAAATTTCCAAGGCAAGACGAATCGGAACGGTGTGGATGATCGTTTCGTACCTGGGAACTTTTGCCATCGGAACTCTGGGAACCGCGTACCTTTTGCCGAAAATTCTGGGCGGCGCTCAGGCAGAAACTGTTTTCAGCGAAACCATGATAAAAATGTATCCGGCTTTTATTTCGGGAATTTTTTTGTGCGCAATTCTGGCGGCTTCCATGAGTACGGCGGACAGTCAGCTTCTGGCGGCGGCAAGTGCAGTCAGCAGGGACATTTACAAAGGACTTCTGAAAAAAGATGCGGACGAAAAAACGGTTCTGCGCGTCGGTCGAGTAACGGTTTTTGTAATTGCGGCGGTGGCGTTCGTTCTTTCGCTGAATCCTGAAAGTTCGATTTTCAGTCTGGTAAGTTACGCGTGGGCCGGATTCGGTGCTACGTTCGGACCTCTCGTTCTGCTTGCGCTTTTCTGGCGGAAAATTACGGCGAAAGGTGCCGTGGCAGGGCTGATTGCAGGCGGAATTACGGTCGTCGCGTGGCACAATTTAAAGGGCGGAATTTTTAACGTTTACGAAATTCTTCCGGGATTTCTGGCGTGCCTGATTTTCGCGGTGGCAGTGAGCCTTATGGACAAAAACAGAGACGAAGAAATGCTCGCACAGTTCGATAAATATCGCGCCATGACCGACTGATTTTTTTATTTTTATTTTCGCGGAATTTTTTTTCAACGGATTTTTTTAGTTCCGTAAAAAATTTTCCGCGATTTTTTTTCGTTGACGCTTGTTTCTTTTTATAGTAACATCGTGGAAAACCAAAATCTTGCGAGGTCTTATGAAAAAATCAATCTTTCTTCTGGCGGTTGCTGCAATCGCTTCACAGACGCTTTTTGCAAAATCAGCGAAAAACACAAAGCCGAAAATCGGAATTGCAAAAATCGTACAGCACGTGGCTCTGGACGACGTTGAACGCGGAATCATCGACGCCATAAAGGACGCAGGAATCGACGCGGAATTCGACCTGCAGAACGCAAACGGCGACGTGGGCACGGCTTCACAAATCGCAAATCAGTTCAAGGCTGAAAAAGTTGACGTTGCAGTCGGAATCGCCACACCGATTGCGGTTTCCCTTGCCACCACGCTGAAAAAAACTCCGGTGGTTTTCGGAACGGTAACTGATCCTGTCGGCGCGGGACTTGTTTCCACGGTTGAACACGGCGAACGGAATGTAACCGGCATGAGCGACGCAATTCCCACGGAAGAACACATCAAGCTTTTTGCAAAAATCGCCGGAATCAAAACCCTCGGATACATTTACACGAGCAGCGAAGACAATTCCACGAGCGCACTGGCATTAGTCGAAAAAGGATGCAACGAAGCCGGAATCAAACTCGTAACGCAGAGCATCACCAAATCCGACGAAGTAAAGCAGGCCGCTGAAGCAATCGTAAACCGCGTAGACGGAATTTATCTTTCCACGGACAACACCGTTTTCAGCGCAATCGCAAGTCTGGTAAACGTTTTCGGCAAGGCAAAAAAACCGATTTTTTCAGGCGACGTAACTGCAGCGCGAGAAGGCGGAATTTTCATGGCAAGCGGATTCAACTATTACAAGGCAGGTCGTGCAACCGGCGAAATGGTCGTAAAAATTCTGGGCGGCGCAAAACCGGCATCCCTTCCCGTACGGTTCATGACGAATCCATCCGATTCAGATTTGCTCATCGATCTTGATGCGGCGAAAAACTGCGGAATTTCACTCGAACAGAAATACATCGATTCGGCGAATTTAATCTATCAGAACGGAAAACTTACCGAAAAATGATTTCATCGACTTTAACGGAAGGGCTCATCTACGGAATCATGGTGCTGGGAGTTTTTTCCACGTTCCGCGTGCTGAATTTCTGCGACATGACCGTAGACGGCTCCTTTCCGCTGGGTGCGTGCGTTCTTGCTGCGTGCCTTCTCGCGAAAATTCCTTTGCCCGCTGCTTTCTGCCTCGTATTTTTTTCAGGAATTTTAGCGGGACTCGTTACATCAGCCATTTACACAAAACTGAAAATTCCCGACCTGCTCGCCGGAATTCTTACCATGACCATGCTTTATTCCGTGAATCTGCGCGTAATGAAAGTTGCAAACGTTTCGTTTTTAAAACTTCCCACGCTTTTTTCGCGGATAACGGATTTTACTTACGACAATTTTCCGTTCATGCAGCCTGAATGGGGCGTTCTTTTTTTCATGATTTTTTTCGTGCTGATTCTGAAAATTCTCATGGACGTTTTTTATCACACCGACCTGGGACTGACGATGGGAGCACTCGGTTCAAATCCGCAGCTGGTAGTTTCCCAGGGAATCAATCCGGATCTGGTGCGCACAATCGGAATCGGCTTTTCCAACGGAATCGTAGCGCTTTCCGGTTCATTCGCCGCCATGCTGAACGGTTTCGCCAACGTAGGAATGGGAAGCGGAATCGTCGTTTCAGGACTTGCATCGTTAATGCTGGGTGAATTCGCCATCCGCACGAATAAAATTTCGCTGCAAACTTTCCGCGTAATTCTGGGTTCGGTTATTTACCGCGCGCTGATGATGCTGGCAAGAAATTACGGCTACAAAATAAAATTCGATCCCAACGATTTCAAACTCATCACGGGACTTTTAATAATCGTCTGCCTGATTCTTTCAAAAACCGATTTTTCGCGATTCAGGAAAAAATCCGCCGGAGGAAAAAATGCTTGAATTAAAAAACGTAGGAATCACTTTCAATGCCGGCACTCCCGACGAAAACCGCGCACTTAAAAACATAAATTTCCGCGTAAACGAAGGCGATTTCATTACTGTAATCGGAAGCAACGGAGCCGGAAAATCGACGCTTTACAACGTAATCGCAGGAACTTACGCGCCCACGGACGGTTCGATTTTTTTGCAGACTGACGGCGGAATTCAGGACATCACGAAAGAAAAAGAATGGAAACGCGCAAAATACATCGGCAGAATTTTTCAGAATCCGCTTCTGGGCACTGCGGGAAAAATGACGCTGGAAGACAACATGATTATTGCATCGAAAAAAGGCTTTAAAGGACTGAAAATCAGCCTGACAAACGAACGGCGGAAATATTTCAGGGAGCAGATTTCGGTGCTGGGCATGGGGCTGGAAAATCGTCTCAAGGACAACGTGGAACTTTTTTCGGGCGGACAGAGGCAGGCACTTACGCTTTTGATGGCTGTAATGTCGCATCCGTCGCTTCTTCTGCTTGACGAACACACGGCGGCGCTTGATCCCGCTAACGCAACGATTATCATGGATCTGACAAAAAAATTCGCAGCGGAATACAAACTCACCGTGATGATGATAACGCACAACATGCAGCACGCACTGGACTACGGAAACCGCCTGATGATGATGGATTCGGGCGAAGTAATCATGGACGTGGGCGCGGAAGAAAAAAAGCATCTTTCCATGGACGACATTGTGGCGCGGTTCAGGGAAATAAAAAACAAAAATCTCGTCAACGACCAGCTTCTGCTTCAGTAGGAATTTCCCGGCGGAAAAAGTTTAAAAACTTTACGCGGATGGCCGGATCAGTTTTTCGCGCTTGCTCTGCACTTCCATTTCCATGCAGCGTTCCAGAAGAATCCGGATCGTTTCGTCGAAGTAGCCCAGCCCGATTTCACCGAACGCAGTCAGACTGTCAATCCAAGGCGTTTTTTCCTTCTGCGTCACCGTGTAAACCGATTCGTCTTTTCCGCATGAAAAAATGTGATTCACTTCAAACCATTCGTTGAATCCGTAGTTGCTGGACATTTTTTTTCTGTACATGGTGTAAACGAGCATTTTTGGATTTCCGCGGATTCTCACCGATACCGAAATCCAGCTGTCTTCGCCCAGAATCGTATTTTCAGTAAAAGTTGCGTCGCATTCGTCGTTGTGAAGTTCCCAGGAATCAGCGCCTTTTCCGTGGCAGGATTTGTAGCGTGCATTGTGGTCGCAAAAAAAATTATTGAGCACGCGGTACATTCGGTTCAAAATGGAAAGGTCGATTTCACCGTTTTTGAGCGAAAGGACGTCGGTTCGCCCTTTGTTTTCAATTTCAGTCATAATCCCCTCCGAAAAAATTTTCGTCAACAGAATTGTAGCGCGCCGTAAAAGAATTTCAAGATGCGTTTTATGTTTTAAAAAATACGTTTTTTGGATTTG
>CAZACA010000037.1:1243-8668 GCA_964483515.1 uncultured Treponema sp. | reverse complement strand
GTAAAAGAATTTCAAGATGCGTTTTATGTTTTAAAAAATACGTTTTTTGGATTTGCCGTGCAAGATTTTTTTTGCGGAAATTTTTCGCGCTTTTTGTTTTAAACGATGTTTAATTTTTTTTGCAAACGATATTTGATTTTTTTAAAAGCGGATTTGCTTTTTACAAAAATTTTTTTTCTTCCTTTCGCGGAAGCAACGATTTTTTTCTTCGTTTTGTGATTCGTAAATGTTCTGCAAAAAGAAAAAAAATGTGATACACTCCGCGCATGAAAATCTGGTTGAAATATTTAATTGGAATCGTGGTGGGTTTGATTCTGGCTCTGGTTTTTCCCACGGAAACTGCGCAGGAACAGGCCGCCATGAATTTCGTTACGGAACTCGTGGTTCGGTTCGGACGATACACGCTTTTGCCCGTTCTGTTTTTTTCCGTTGCCATGTCATTCTTTAAACTCCGGGACGAAAAACTTCTGGCACGAACGGCAGCATGGACTTTCGGAGTAATCGTCGCTTCGTCCTTTGCGCTGATGATTCTGGGGCTTGCATCGTCGCTTCTCGTAAAACTTCCGCGGATTCCCATTACGACTGAAAAATCCAATTCGCCTTCCGATTTTTCCTGGCAGCCGCTTCTGACGAAACTTTTCCCCTACTCCGGATTCGAGTCGCTTATGGACGGAATTTATCTTCTGCCGTGCTTTATTTTCGCGGGACTTGCAGGAGCCGGTTCAGCCAGTGACAAAAACGATTCAAAAGCCGCCGTAAATTTTTTCGATTCCGCGAGCCGCGTTGCCTATTTCGTCATGAGTTTTTTTACCGAAATTTTCGCCGTGGGAATGATTGCCGTAATGTTCCGCTGGACGATTGATTTCGCCGCAACAATCCGCACCGGCGTTTACAACGGACTGATTTTTATGCTCACTGCCGACCTTGTAATCGTTGCGTTCATAATTTATCCGGTCGTGCTGAAAATTCTCTGCCACGATACGCATCCGTTCAGAATTCTTTACGCTTCCCTCTGTCCGTTTTTCGTTGCATTTTTCAGCGGAGACGCAAATCTTGCACTGTCGCTGAATCTTCGCCACGGAAAGGAAAGCCTGGGAATCCGCCGCAGGACAAACGCATTTTCTTTTCCCATGTTTTCGATTTTTGGTCGCGGAGGAGCAGCCATGGTCGAGTCCATCGGATTCGTTCTGATTCTGCGCTCTTACTCAAGCCTGGGAATTCCTTTTGCCGACGTAATCTGGATTGCATTCGTTTCGTTTGCACTGTCCTTTGCGCTGGCACAAATTCCCGTGGGTTCTGCATTTTCCGCGCTGACGGTAATGTGCATTCTTTACGGACGCGGATTCGAGTCGGGCTATCTGCTTTTAAAAGCGGCCGCACCGGTTGTCTGTGCATACGCCGCCGGAATCGACTGCATTACAGCCATGTTCGGAAGTTACATCGTTGCAGTAAAAACGAAAACAATCCGCCACCAGGAAATGCGGAAATTCATCTGATGAACATCTGCATTTTTCGCGAAGACGAAATTTCCCTTCCGCTGGATTTTTCCGACGAACGCGCCAGGCACATTTTAAAAATCCTGCACAAAAAAGAAGGCGACACTTTTTCCGCGGGAATTTTGAACGGCTTTCAGGGAACGGCAACGATTCAGAAAATTCAGACCGAATCTTACGCCGAAACGGATGAAAAAAAATTTCCTTCAGGAAAAATTTATTTTTCTTTTGCGGCAGAACGCGACGGAAAAAAACTTCGTCCGCTTACGGTCATCGTCGGTTTTCCGCGGCCCATTCAGCTCAAACGGATTCTGCGTGATTTGTCTTCGCTCGGTGTGGAACGCGTCATGCTCACGGGCACGGAACTGGGCGAAAAATCGTACATGGAATCAGACCTGGCAAAAAAAGAAAATGCGCAAAAATTTCTTCTGGACGGAGCGGTTCAGGCAGCGTCAACTTTTGTGCCGGAAATTTCACTTCATAAAAATCTCGCGGAATGCATTTCGTGCGTGGGAATTCAGCCGAACGATGCAAAATTTTTCGCGCTGGACAACGTGGAACCCGACGGAACCCTTTCTGCCGAATTAAAAAAAATCCGCGGAAACGAAAAAATCGTGTGTGCAGTCGGAAGCGAACGTGGCTGGACAAAAAACGAACGGAAAATTTTCCGCGAAAAAAATTTCAGACTTTTAAGCATGGGCGAACGGATTTTACGGACGGAAACTGCATCCACCGTTTCGTCTGCGCTGATTCTGGGTGCAATGGGTTTTCTGGAATAAAAAACGCCCTGAAAAAATTCCTGCATTCTTTCGGGCGCGAAAATTTTTTTCTGCTTTTTTTAATTTTTTTATCGGCGCTTCATCATCCGGTTTGCTGCAAAAGTTCCTGCCGCCTGAATTGCTTCCACCAGAACCAGAATCACCACAACCGCCGCAATCATTACTTCCGTGCGGAACCGCTGATATCCGTAGCGAATCGCCAGGTCGCCGAGTCCTCCTCCGCCGATTGTTCCTGCCATTGCCGAATATCCGATTAAATTTATTACCGTCAGCGTTACGCCTGAAATTATGGACGGAAGCGCTTCGGGAATGACCACCTTTAAAATTATCTGCGCATTCGTGGAACCCATTGCCCTTGCCGCCTGAATCATGCCGGAATCGACTTCGTTCAGCGCCGATTCGATTACCCGCGCCACAAAAGGAGCCGCCGCAATGCTCAACGGAATTATTGTCGCAGCCGTTCCGATGCTCGTGCCCAGAATCAGCCGTGAAAGCGGAAAAAGCACGATCATCAGGATTAAAAACGGAAACGAACGGAGCGCATTGACGATTCTGCTCAAAATCTGATTCAAAACCGGTCTTGGAGTAATTCCGCCGGGATTCGTAACGTAAAGCAGAACGCCCACGGGAAATCCCAGCGCCAGGGAAAAAATCGTGGAAAACAAAACCATCGCCAGCGTCTGAAGCGTGGACTGACCGACCAGAAATAAAATTTGACTCATTTCGCTGCTCCCGTTTTTTCTACGCCGATTCCCTGCGATTCCAGAAAATCAAGCGCTTTTTTTATTTCGTTTTTTTCGCCTGAAAAATCGATGAGCATGGTGCCCACTTTATCCGACGGAAGTTTCTGAATTCCGCCCGCACGGATGTTGAACGTTACGCCGAATTTTTTTGCCAGTCCGCTGAGAACCGGTTCGCCCGTTTTTTCGCCGGTAAAATGCAGGACGTATTCGCCGCCGTCTTCTGACCAGCGCACCAGATTTTCTCCGTCCGAATTCGGCAGAATCCTGCTGATGAATTCACGCGTCACAGAAGATTTCGGTCTGCTGAAAATTTCTTTTACCGTTCCCTGCTCCACGACTTTTCCGTCATCGATTACGGCAACTTTTTCGCATGCGTCGCGCACCACTTCCATCTGATGCGTTATCATCACCACGGTCAAATTCATTTTTTTCTGAATGTCGCGGATTAAATTCAGGATTGAACAGGTAGTCTGCGGATCGAGTGCACTGGTGGCTTCGTCGCAAAAAAGAATGTCCGGATTGTTCGCCAGGGAACGCGCAATGGCAACACGCTGCTTCTGTCCGCCGGAAAGCGTACTGATTGGTGAATCCGCGCGATCTTCCAGCCCGACCAGCGAAAGCATTTCACGCACACGATTTTTTATGAATTCTTTTTCCGCACCGCAGATTTCCAGCGGATACGCTACGTTTTTCGCCGCCGTCCTGGAACTGAACAGATTGAAATTCTGAAAAATCATTCCGGTTTTTCGTCTGCGCAAAATCAAATCGCGTTTCGACAAATCGTCCACACGTTCATCGTCGTAAAAAATTCTGCCTTCGTCCGGTTTTTCCAGAAGACTCACCAGCCGAACCAGCGACGATTTTCCCGCACCGCTTTTTCCGATAATTCCAAAAATCGTGTTTTCAGGGATTTCCAGCGAAATTCCGTCCACCGCCGAAATTTTTCCGTAACTTTTTTTCAAATCTTCAAGTCGAATCTGCATGGCGAAATAATGGTGAAAAATAATGCGCAGGTCAAGCAAAAGGAATTTTCATTTTCCGCGGAATTTTCCACGTGCAATAAAATCCATTTTGTGCAGATTCCGCCGGCTTTCGATTTTCTGCGAACCGAAATTTTCTGCGCCGGATTTTTTCTGCGGAAATTTTTCTTCGCGCCAGACAGGAATTGCAGGATTTTCGTCGCCTTTTTCCACGTATTCAGCCCATTCCGCCGGTTCAGGAATTTCAAAACGCATTTTTTTTCCCGTCCGCGGATGAACGAATTCCAGCGTCCGTGCATGAAGCGCCAGCCGGTGAAAGGGATCGGTTTTTGCACGATAATTTTCGTCGCCTGCCAGCGGATAATGAAGCGAAGACAGATGCGCGCGAATCTGATTTTTTTTCCCCGTGTCCAGCGAAAGTTCAAAAAGCGTATGAGTTTTTCCGCGCAGAATGATTTTGTAATGCGTTACGGCTTTTACGGTTTCAACTTTTTCCGCGGATTTCGGAACGTAGCCCACGTTGTATGCATTTTTCGCCAGCGGCAGATCGATTGTGCCCGCGAAAGGAAGTTCATCAAATTTTTTTTCAGGATTTTCAGCCACCGCACGATAAAGCCGCTCGGAAACCATTTTATGCCACGTGGAAACGATTTTTTTCTGCGTTTTTTCGTCCAGCGCAAACATCATTACGCCGCTTGTGTCGCGGTCAAGCCGATGAACGGGAAAAGGTTTGTGGAATGCAGAAAAGTCGCCGCGGGTCCGCATGATTTTTTCCAGAACGCCCTGAACCGTCCGCGATTTGCTTCCCGGATACGGCACCGAAAGAATTCCGCACGGTTTTTCGATTACGGCAATGAATTCGTCTTCGTACAGAATCCGGATTTTTTCGCGTCCGTAGTCTGCCTTGTGTTCGCGTTTGTAAACGGTGCTTGCCTTTACCTTGTGAATCGTTTTTTTCATGGCGAAACTATACCACATGGAAAATTTAAAAACATTAGACAGACGAAAAATTCGGTGTTATAGTATGGACACATCAAAAATTTTGTCTTTGCATTAAAAAAATTTTTACAAAAACGGGAGCATGAGAAAAAAATGGATTTATTGTTGTCAGACGTTGAATTGCCCGAAGGAACTACGGAAATTACCGAAAACACTTTTCACAACCACAGGCTGATTTCGTCAGTGAAAATTCCTGAAAGCGTTCTTGTAATCGGCGAGCGTGCATTTGCTGATTGCGTAAATTTAAAATCGGTGGAATTTCCCAAAGGACTTATGGCGATTGAAAAGGAAGCGTTTTCAAATTGTTCAAGCCTTGAATCGCTGGAAATTCCTGAAAACATTAAAACCATCGAAGAAGGCGCGTTTGAAGATTGCACCGCATTGCAGTCGGTTTCACTTCCCCAGACCGTTACTTCCATAAAAGACCGCGCGTTTGCAAACTGCACCGGAATCAAAAACATCGATTTGCCTGACAATCTGATTTCATGTTCGGCGACGGCTTTTCCCAACAGCAGGAAATATCTGCCCATCAACAAAAATTACAAATACGAAAACGGCATGATGATGAATTCGGCGAATTCCATGCTGCTTTTTTACAACGGCGAAAAAAAAGACGTAAGCGTTCCTGATGAAGTGCGCGGAATTGCGTGGCGTGCATTTTACGATTCAGGCGTGGAATCCGTGCGCGTTCCTGAAGGCGTCATCAGCATCAGCGAAGAAGCGTTCGTGAATTCCGGAGAAAATCCGCGGGTAGTTCTGCCCGAATCGCTGGACTACATCGAAAACAATGCGTTCGACCACAAAGTCCGCGTGCTATGCAAAAAAGGTTCCTATGCGGAAAACTGGTGCCGCAACAATCCTGATTACAGTCAGCTTGCCGACGAAGAATTTTAATCCGTTCAAAACGATTTGATTTTTCCGCGGACAAAGGCATGGATTTTTTTTCCGTGCCTTTTTTTGTTTTAAACCGATTTTTTTTTCCGCGGAATTTAAAAAAGCGAAATTTGCAAAATTCAGTGCAATCAAGTAGAATGACGCGAAATTCAAAAAAGCGAGGCGAAAATGATTTTTTCCCCAGTAGAAATCGAAGAAACGGTCAATATGTTCATGCGGCAAAAACTCGACATCAGATGCATTACGATGGGCATTTCGCTCCTGGACTGCGCAGACGGTGACGAAAAAAAAGCCTGTCAGAAAATCTACGACAAAATCATGAAGTACGCAGGAAATCTGGTGAAAACGGGTCAGGACATCGAAAAGGAATTCGGCGTTCCCATAATCAACAAACGAATTTCCGTAACACCGGTTGCTCTGGTTGCAGGCGCGTGTCAGTCCGGTTCCTACGTGGAATTTTGCAGAACCCTTGATAAATGCGCAAAGGAACTCGGCGTAAATTTCATCGGCGGATTCAGCGCACTGGTTCAAAAAGGAATTACGAAAGCCGACAGAATTTTAATCGATTCCATTCCCGAAGCCCTTGCCGAAACTGACTGCGTTTGTTCATCGGTAAACGTGGGCACGACAAAAAACGGAATCAACATGGACGCCGTAAAACTCATGGGCGAAACAATCAAAAAAACCGCGGAACGTTCAAAAAATTGCAAGGTAAACGGATGCGCAAAACTCGTCGTTTTTACGAACGCACCGGAAGACAATCCGTTTATGGCGGGCGCTTTTCACGGACCGGGCGAAGGCGAAGCGGTAATCAACGTGGGCGTTTCAGGGCCTGGCGTAATTCTTGCAGCGGCAAAAGATTTTAAGGGAAAACCCATTAACGAACTTGCCGACGGAATTAAAAAAATGGCGTTTAAAATTACGCGGATGGGTCAGATGGTGGGCACGGAAGCGGCAAAACGGCTGGGCGTGAATTTCGGAATTCTGGATTTGTCCCTTGCACCGACTCCTGAAGTAGGCGACAGCGTTGCGCGGATTCTTGAAGAAATCGGGCTTGAAGGTGCGGGCGCTCCGGGAACAACTGCGGCTCTTGCAATGCTCACCGACATGGTAAAAAAAGGCGGCGTAATGGCTTCCACAAACGTAGGCGGACTTTCGGGTGCATTCATTCCAGTCAGCGAAGACGAAGGCATGATTAACGCGGTAAAAAACCGTTCAATTTCACTGGAAAAACTTGAAGCCATGACCTGCGTCTGTTCCGTGGGTCTGGACATGATTGCAATTCCGGGCGATACGAGCGCAACGACAATCAGCGGAATTATGGCGGACGAAATGGCAATCGGCATGGTAAACAACAAAACCACGGCTGTCCGGCTGATTCCGGCTCCGGGAAAAAAAGCGGGCGAATGGGTAGAATTCGGCGGACTTTTAGGCGGCTGCCCCGTAATGGACGTAAACCGTTTCAGCTGCGAAGAATTTATAAATCGCGGCGGACGAATTCCTGCTCCGATTCATTCGTTCAGAAACTGATTTTTTT
>CAZACA010000037.1:0-1143 GCA_964483515.1 uncultured Treponema sp. | reverse complement strand
TTTTTTTGCACGAAATTTTTTCAGCAGAAGTCGCGGAAATTTTTCTGACGGAATTTTTTGGGCGTGGTTCCGCAGAATCTTTTAAAAACCGAAATCAAATGGGACTCGGAACTGAAATGCAGCCGGCGCGCAATCTGTTCCGTGGAAAAATCCGTGGAAAGCAAAAGACGTCTGGCTTCTTCAATCCGTTTGCCCTGAACGTAGCGCGAAAAAGTTACGCCCACTTCCCGATGAAAAAGGCTTGAAACGTAAGCGGAATTCAGCGAGCAGATTTTTGCGATTTCTTCCAGGGAAATGTCGCCGCATAAATTTCCTGCAACGTAATCCACACAAAGCTGAACCGGCGCGGAAAACCGTTTTTTTTGCCGTCCTTCCTGAATTTTTGTCACGCATGATTTGCACAGGCTTTTGTGAATTTCCATCAAATCGTTTTCGTCGTTGCATTCGTCGAGTTTTCTGATGCACACGCCGCTCAAATCGTAGGCTTCGTCCATTTCCATTCCGCCTTCGATGCAGCTCCGCGCAATAAATCCCACGGTGATTACAAGATGATATTTTAAATTTCGCAGGGAATCTTCGCTGAGTTTTCCGAATCCGTGGCTTTCTTCCGCCGAAAACAGGCTGAGCATTTTTTCCATGTCGCCGTCTTTTATGCTCTGATAAAATTCTTTTTCGCGGTCGAACGGTATGTTTGAAAAAAATTTTTCCCGTGAGCTGAATTCTTTCTGTGCAATTTTTTCGTCTTCCATTTTCGTCCGCCGTTGCTGTGGCTTAAGTATAGAATCATTTTTTAATTTGTAAAAGGCGAATTTTCCGCACCGATTTTTCTGTAAAAATTTCTGCCTCATTTTTTTCGCTGAAATTTCGCGAACGGAATTCATTTCGTTTTTTTGCCGCTGAATTTTTTCTGAAAAATTTCCGTGCCATTTTTTTTCACACTAAAATTTCGCGGAAGAAATTTTATTCGCTTTTTCGTGCACTGAATTTTTTTTGTAAAATTTTCGCGCCATTTTTCTCGCTGAAATTTCGCGGATGGAATTCATTCCTTTTTTTTGCGCGATGAATTTTTTCTGAAAAATTTCTGCGTCTTTTTCCACGCTAAAATTTCGCGGAAGAAATTCATTTCGTTTTTTTGCACGCCGA
>CAZACA010000036.1:0-14213 GCA_964483515.1 uncultured Treponema sp. | reverse complement strand
GGGAATATATTGCTGGAGGACAAAATGAACGATGGCGAAAATAAACCGGCGGAAATTTCGTTTTGGAGCGCACTGGATTCGGCGAAAAAGAATTTTGGCGTGAAGGAATTTTTTCCGCATCAACGGACGGTGATTTCAAACATTCTGGAAGCGGCGGAATTCGGTGAAAAAAACAAAAATCGGTCGCATTTCGCGTCACGGCAAATCGTACTGCTGCCGACAGGAGCGGGAAAATCGCTCTGCTTTCTTTCGCCGGCACTCGTTCTGCATGGAATTACGCTTGTAATTTATCCCCTTCTGGCACTGATTGCAGACCAGAAAAGGCGGCTGGATGAATGCAATATTCCGTGCGTTGTTTTTCGCGGAGGGCAATCGGCGGAGGAACGTGACGAAAATTTCCGTAAACTGCATGACGGCGCAAAAATCGTGCTCACGAATCCCGAAAGTCTGCAAAACGAATCACTGCTGCAAAAAATTTCGGAAGCGGGCGTAGACCACGTGGCAATCGACGAAGCGCATTGTGTAAGTGAATGGGGCGAAACTTTCCGGCCGTCGTACCTTTCGCTTGGAAAAATCATCGGAAAAATCAATCCGCCCGTGGCAACTGCTTTTACGGCGACTGCATCGGATGAAGTGCTTGAAAAAATCCGCGGAATTCTTTTTGACGGAAAATGCAGCGTCCTTCGCGGTGAATGCGATCGTAAAAACATCCGTTATCGTGTAATAAAAACTTACGCCAAGACAAAAACTGCCCTTTTACTTTCGCGCACTGAAGAAAAACCGATGGTTATTTTTTGCGGAACGCGGAAAAATTCCCAGAACATGGCGCGGGAAATCAGGGCGCACGACGAATCAGCCGACGTAAATTTTTATCACGCAGGAATGACGCGAAAGGAAAAGGAAGACGTGGAAAAAAAATTTTTCGCATCGCAGGACGGAATTCTGTGCTGCACCTGTGCATTCGGAATGGGCGTGGACAAAAAAAATATCCGCACGGTAATTCATCTGGAGCCGGGAAATTCCGCGGAATCTTTCGTGCAGGAATCGGGGCGGGGCGGACGTGACGGAAAACCTGCAAATTCCATTCTTCTGTGGAGCTGGAACGACGAATCGGCGGAAAAAAACGGTGCCGAAAAAAAGCGCTTCGACGTAATCAAAAAATTCGCCGCCGGAACTGAATGCCGCAGACAGATTCTGCTGGACGAACTGGGCGGAAAAAAAACCGAATGTTCGGGCTGCGACGTCTGCGAAAATTCAGTGGAAAAATTTCCCCGCGATGCAGAAGAAATTCTTCGGCTGGTGCAGAAATTTTCAGGCCGTTTTTCGCGGGAAGAACTTTTGTCTCAGGCAACGAACCGGCTGAACGAAATTTCAGCGGCGGAATGCGGCGAAAAAATTTACGACGTTTCGGATGCGGACGAAATTATTTCGCAGCTGGAAAAGCAGAATCTGATTTCGCAAAAAACCCTGCAAAAAAAATTTACTGCCCGAAATTCAACTTTGACTTTTCATCTTCGCCCGTTACTGCAAACCATGCGGAATTTCCGTCCAGCCAGTATTTTTTGAAAACGCGCAGAATGTCATCCGCAGAAGAATTTTTTACGCGCTCAAGCTGCACCAGGTCGAAATTCATGTCGTCAAATTGCAGAATATTATACGAAAGTGTTACAATCTGACCTGCGTTTGTGGACTGCCCCTGAAAATTCTGCGTCACGTAGGAATTTTTGTAGCCGTCAAGATTTTCAGCCAGGGAAGAAAATTTGTACGAACCGTCCGCCGCAAGTCCTTCCACGATTTTTCCTTTCGCCAGATACGAACGGGACTCTTCCATGGCACGGGCGAAATTTTCAAAATCGGAAACTTTGTACAGATGCTCCACGCCGATGGACGCACGGGAACCGCTCACGTAACTTTGCACCGAATAGCAGATTCCGTTTCGTTCGCGAATCACGTTGAACATTACGTCGCTTAAAATTTCGGAAGCAAGCATGCACGGCGCAAAATCTTCGTCGGAATTTTTCGGCGCAGAAAAAACGCGTGAAATGTAAGCCGTTCCTTTTGCGGAAGGAAGCGTCAAAATCACGGGTTCGTCCTGCTGAATTTTTACGTCGGGAATTTCGGACGGCTGAAATTTCTGTGCGGAAGATTTTAATTTTCCGAGGGTCGATTCAAGTTTTGCCGTAACTTTTTCCGCGTCGATTTTTCCCGAAACCACCACGAAAATTTTTGATGCGTCCAGAATTTTTTTATGATGCGCCTTTAAATTTTCAACCGTAATGTTGTCGAAAGATTCCGCCGTCACAAAAGATTTCGCTTCGTAGGGATGATTTTTAAAAACCGAATCGCTGATGGCATAGGAAAGCAGGCTTTGCGCATCGTTCATCCGCGACTGAATGGACTGGGCAAGCTGCGTTTTTTTGTTTTTAAAATCGTCTGCACTGAACGAAGGCTGCAAAAATCCGTCCATAAAAACGTCGAAAGTTCCGTCGAAAAATTTTTCAAGCGTCTGCAGATAAAGTGCGCTGCCCGACAACCGCGAAAAATAATCGAAGGAAGCGTTCGTGTCGTAAGAAATTTTTATGCGCGAATTCCGCGGAAATTTTTTGGACGAATTCGTCATGAACCAGAAAAGCGTCGTTTCCATGCCCGAATTTTCCACGGATAAATTTTCCACGCCGCCTTTGCAGACAACCGCCGCCGAAATTATTTCGCTGTCCGTAAAATTAAAAAAAACCGGAATTCCGTTTTTGAGCGTGCGGATTTCTACACTGCGCTGAATTTTTTTTTCGCTGCCGTTTTTTTCCGCCGGATTATTTTTTTGGGGCGAATAAATTTCTTCATCGCTGAATTCATACGATTTTTTTTGCGCCGATTTTTTTCCGCGGAATTTTTCGTTCTGCCACCAGGGCTCTTCCTCCGTCGTTACGAAATAAAAATTTTTTTGTGCAAAATTATTTTTTTCTTCGTCCAGAATTTCAGGATTCACCAGAACCGAAACCATGGGCGCGCCGTTTAAAATATATTTTTTTGCCACGCGGATTACGTCGTCCTGCGTAACTTTTTCAAGTTCGTCAAAATAATCGTAAAAATTTTCCGCCGAAGCATTCACCCACCAGAACCGCACGGATTTTAAAACGTCCGCGGCAGTTTCCGTTTCAAGCGTCTGCGAATCCTTTAATTTTTCGATCATCTTTTTTTTGTACGAATCAGAAAAAAGTTTTTTTTGCGAAAGAATTTTCGGCAGGATTTTCTGCTGAATCTGCTCCAGAAATTTCTGCGGACGGGAGGCAATGTCGTTCTGCGTCGAAGTCACCGTTGCACCAAATTCAATCAGGCCGTTTGCCCGAACCGTTGCATATTGCGCCCAGGAATCGTCTTCGTCGGGAATGGAAAGCGTTTTGTCGCGGAAAAGCGTGCGCCTGAAAATTCCGCCGGGCTCGTTCAAAAGATTCATCAGATAATCCAGCGCATAAGTGTCCGCCAGGTCGAATTCCGCATCTGCTCCGCGAAACTGAATTTCCATCGATGCATAATCGCGGGAAATTTTTTCGTGACCCATTACGGCAAATTTCGGTTCGCTGAAAGGAAACTGATTCTGCTGCGTCAGTTTTTTTTCCGCCGGTGATTCAGGATTTTTCCACGTGCCGAAAATTTTTTCTGCCAGCGCAAAAACTTCATCTGCACAAACATCGCCGCCCACAAAAAGCGCTGCATTCGACGGAACATAAAATTCGCCGCGGATTTCCTGAAGTTCGTCCACGGTTGCGTTCTGCACCACATCGAAGGAACCGCCTGAATCGATTCTGTAGGGCGCATCAGGAAAAAGCTGCGACATCAGGTATTTGTAAAAAACCGATGACGGTTCGGCTTTTCCGCCTGCGATTTCGTTCAGCACGACTTTTTTTTCGTTCTGCAATTCTTTTTCGTCCAGATTCGGCGAGCGGATTGCTGCGTTCCAGAATGCA
This sequence comes from uncultured Treponema sp., assembly GCA_964483515.1. Lineage (GTDB taxonomy): Bacteria > Spirochaetota > Spirochaetia > Treponematales > Treponemataceae > Treponema_D. The sequence goes on along the minus strand of CAZACA010000036.1, from coordinate 10,248 downwards.
AGTCCTTCGTCCAGACGGTCTGACGGAATCGTAAAATAATAATTCACGTGATTTACGCCCGTGCTTCCGTTCCAGTTTGCCACGCCCAGATTTGAAAGCGCACGATTCACCGAAGCAGCATCGCCGTAAAGTTTGTTGCCTTTAAACATCATGTGTTCGTAAAGATGAAAAAGTCCTGCGTTTTGCGGAGTCTGAACGACGGCACCGGCACGAACTGCAATTTCAACGTACGCCAGCGGAACCGAATGATTTTCAGCCACAAAAAGCGAAAGTCCGTTTTCCAGCCTGTACTGATAAAGATTTTCCACGGGCGTTTTTTCCGCGTGCAAAACCGAAATGCAAAAAAAGAAAGCAACCGAAACAAAAATTTTCTGAACGCTGATTTTATTCATGGCGACATTTTACTTCATTTTTTTTATTGTGCAAGCAAAGGAAATTTTTATGCAGAAAATCCGGCACAATTTTAATTGAAATCGAAAATGAATTGGATTAAAATCATCGAACTATGGACAACGAATCGATTAAAAAAATGCTGCTGGACATCCGCGAAACGTCGCTGGAATTTTCGGTTACGCTCACGGGCAAAGAAAGCAGGCGCGTAAACGGACTTTACAAACCGGACACGCAGGAAATCCTCCTTCACAATAAAAATTTTAAAACTGAAAACGAACTCGTCTACACGGCGGTTCACGAATACACTCATCATCTGGTGAACGAAGAGCAGATTCAGCAGTCGGGCGGACGGCGGATTCCGGTTTCTTCCCGATGCCACACGAATTCTTTCTGGGCGAAATTTCACGAACTTCTGGACGAAGCGGAAAAAAAAGGCTACTACAAACTCGACCTTTCCCTTTCCCCCGAACTGCAAAAACTCACGGAAGAAATCAAGGAAAAATTCATCAGGCCGAACGGACAGATTATGCAGGAACTGGGCAAAAATTTAATCAGGGCGCACGCACTCTGCCAGGAATCCAACATCCGCTACGAAGATTATCTCGACAGAATTCTGCAGCTTCCGCGGAACACGGCAAAAAGCGTTACGAAAGTCAGCCTGCTTCCCGGCGAAGATTCCGAACTGGGCTACGACAACATGAAAATCGTGGCGTCATGCAAAAAATCCGACGAAAAGGCAAAAGCCGTTGAAGCCATAAAAAGCGGAAAAAGTCCCGACAGCGTAATCGCCATGATGAAAAAAAAATCAAAGGAAATCGATCCGCGGGAAAAACTGGAAAAAGAAAAGGCGCGGCTCACAAAAACAATCAGCGAGTTGACGCACCGGCTTGAATTTGTGGAGGAAAGTCTTGCGAACCTGTAAAAAAATTTTTGCTGCAATCTTCGTTTCGTCATCGGTTTTTGCTGAACCGAAAATTCCTGAAATCGACCCCGTTTCGTCTCCGTCCATGCCGACGATTTCTGCACCGGTTATGGGCGAAGGAATTTATATGCCCGGCGCAACTTTCGGCGGATTTTTAAATTCACGGGCGGAAGAAAAAAAATCGGCAGACGAAAATAATTCCGCGGAAAAAAAAGAATTGAGCGACGAACAGAAAACAAAAATCATGCTCGGCTCGCTGACGGCAAACGACATTTCTGTGCTGGACGGAATGGGACTTTTTGACGGAATCGCTTCGCCAAACGCGTGGAAAAAATTTTCGGAAAGCGACACGAAGGAAATTTTAAACGACGTTCTTCTGCGCATGGAAGAAATCAAGGAAAAAGAAAACGACCGCATGAAAAAATCGCCGCAAAAAAATCAGGCTGCGCAAAGTTCCGTGCGAAAAACTGACGACGCGAAAAAAAATCCGAAAGTCCTGCGGTTTTCCGTGAACGGCTACGACATTTTAAAAACGTGCAAAAAAATTTACATTTCAAACATGAAGGACGACGGAACTTTTCTGGTTACGGGCGACAGGCAATATTCCAGCGACGGAAAAATCCGCGGAGAAACTTTTCACATTCTTTTTAAAAACACGACGAAATCCGAAGACGGAAATTATTCGGCAGCGGCGGCAGTTACCCAGGATTATCTGAACGAATATTCTTTTTTGTACCAGCTTTCGCTTCACAAAGATTTGACGGCATCGCGAATCGGAAATTTCGTTACCATGCGGATTCAGGAAGACGACTGGAAACTGGAACTTTTAATCGATTTGGGAGACGTCTGACGTGAACGCAAAACTTTCGGCGGGACTTGAAAAACTCGGTCTTGAATTCAGCGCGGAAAAAATTCGCAGGCTGGAAATTTATGCGGAATGCGTTTTTGAATTCAATAAAAATTACAATCTGATGAAAGCGGCGAACGAAGACGAATTTTTCGTGAATCACGTTCTGGACAGTCTGGCGGCGGCGGAACATCTGCAAAAAATCATGGACGAAATCCGCGGCGAAAAAAATTCTGCGCTGGAAATCGGCGACATCGGTTCAGGCGGAGGATGCCCCGGAATTCCCCTTGCAATTTTTTTTGAAGGCGAAAATTTTTCCCTTGTGGAACGGATGGAAAAACGATGCTTTTTTCTGGAGGACGCGGCAAAAAAAATCGGGCTGAAAAACGTTTCGGTAAAGTGCATGGCGGCGTCTGACGTGGCGGAAAATTCTTTTGACGTGGAAGTGTTCAGGGCGTTTCATCCGTTTGACGAAAAAATCGCGAAACTGCTTTTAAAAATGCTTAAAAAAAACGGCGCGCTGGTTGCGTACAAGGCACGAAGCGAAAAAATCCGCGCAGAAATGGACGGCGTAAAAAAAATCATTCCGCAGTGGCAGAACGTAAAACTCTGCGTTCCGTTTTTAGAAGACCACGAGCGGAATTTAGTCGTCGTAAAAAAATAATTTTCCGCGGAAAAAATCAGACTTTCCGCGAAAGGAACATAATCGAAACCAGGACAAAAAGCGCAATGTAAACGACCGCCGCTGCAAAAATCGCACCCAGTCCGAACACGCCCACAAAAATATAATTCAGCATGTCCACGAAATAAAGCACGATGTTAAAAACCGCAATCATTATGGCGCCGAAAAACGGAATCAAAAAAAGCCAGCGGAATTTAAAAACGGCTTCAGGATCTTCAATGCGATAATTCCAGCCCAGGCACGCGCAAAAAATAAAAAGCACCAGAATCACGAACGGAAATGCTCCGCGGTGAACGAGATTTTCCGCAAAAATTTCCTTTGAAAAACCGTAACTTGACGCACGGGGCAAAAATTTGTTCAGCGAAACGAGTGACATTTTTCCGGCCCCGGAAGACGCTTCGTTTATCAGGTGGAAATCGGAAAACGGCATGGGAATCAGCATCATGCTTTCGTTCTGAATTTTCGCGTGGCTTTTTACCGGCGGAAATTTTGCAACGTCAGTCAAATTTTCGCGGCGCAAAATTTCTTCAGGAATTCCGCTTTGTACGAATGAAAATTCCGGCTTGGTCATGATGCCTTCAGAATTTCTGTCGATGGAACGCAGAATTATCATGGGCACGAATTTCCATTTTTTGTCCAGTCCGATTCCCAGAAGGGTCGTGGGGTCGAATTCGGAAACGGGAACGGCAACGGCTTTTGCAAACGGAACATGAAACGAATAGGAAAAATCGTCGGTTTCGTCGAAGCGCACAACGTACAAATCCTGCAAATAGCGCACCAGGCTTCCGTCTTTTTTTATGTCCACCGCCTTGCCGATGTAAAAAACGTCGCGCTGACCGTCGGGATGCCTTACCGAAAAATAAATTTTATTGCTTTCAGTAATTTCGTTCATGAATTCGGTTTCGTCAAAAAAGAAATATTGATTTTCAACTTCTTCCTGCGACAGGGCAAGAAATTTTACGACGTCCGGATCGGTTTCCGCGTAGGAATAAGAATTTTTCAGCCCGGCAAAAACATAATACGCCTTTAAAAAATCGCCTGCGTTGTAAGCCGTGTAGCCTTCTTTTTTTGTGGCGTAATATCGTCTCTGTTCCTGATTGTCGAATTCCACGGGATTGCTCAGCATTTTCCATGCGAAATTTGCGCGTTCAGTGGCGGCATCCAGATTCGTATTCGTTCCGGAACACGCTTCCACAGCAAGTTGTGCCCAGTAATGCGCGTCGAACCACTGCTTTTTTTCAGCGGCTTCATCGGATTTTTCCATGAGAATTTTTATGGTGTAGCCTGAATCTTTTTCTTTCAGCGGCTTCTGCATTTTTTCCCGTTCGGCTTCACGGCGACCGAAAGTTTTTTCGTAATGCAGAATGCTCAATTCGTCTTCAGCCTGCTTTAAAAGCGACCTGGCGATTTCACTGTCGGGAGAAAGGTCGAGGGCGTAACGCGCGTACTGAAGTGCAACGGACGGATTTTTTTCCACCAGAAGACGGCGGGCGTAAATGAGCGCAGTAGAAAATTCCGCGGGCGATTTTTTCATGTCGGAAATTTTTGAATCGATGGACGAAAGGAAAACTTCTTCATTCAGCGAAAGCAGGAGCACAAAAATAAACGAAGCAAAAAGCGACATTCTGTAACGGCGGAACATTCCCTGGGAAAAACGGTTAAAGGAATTTCCGGTTTTTTTCTGCCACACAACGGCGCAACCCACGGCAAATCCGCTCAAACAGATTCCCGGCAAAAATTGCAGGAATTTCCTCAGTCCCGTCAGAAACAGAAATTTTTTTTCCTGTCCCTGAATCAGCGGCGGCAAATCTTCAAACGCGGCTGTCAATCCGAAGCAAAAGCAAAAAATTATAAATGCGTAAATTGCCATTATCAAAAAAAGTTTTTTCATTCCACTTCCCCCGAAAATTGCGAATCACCGGATTCTTTTTTAGCGCGATATTTTACAAAACTGACGATGAAAAAAATTACAAAAAGCAAAACGTTTATTCCCGCCACAATAAATTGATTCAGCGGAAGATTCGATTTTATTTTTTCAGGAAGCTGCGGCAGAACGGAAGAAGTTTCGGGCGAAAGCAGAAAAAGATTCAGCAGAAAAATCAGCACGAAATCAGTCATGATGAAAAGAACGTTCACCAGACGCCACACGGAAATTTTTCGCAGCCCCGTCACGCCCATGAGCGCAAGCATTACGGTCGAAAAGCAGATCCACGACAAAACGGACGAAGATTTTTCCAGCGCAAGAATTACAAAGTCGCAGATGAATTTAACGATTTTTTTTAAAAGCGGCGGCATTTCCACGGAAGAACGAATCAGCGGGTCGGCAAAATCGTTCTGGTCGCCTGACAGTTTTATGTTGCTGAAAGTAAACACGCTGTTGCCCACAGTTTCCTTGTCGATGCAAATTCCTGAAACGACATTTTCATCGGAAACGCGTGAATAATAAAAAACGTATTTTTCATCCGCGGAAGAACGAAAATATCCGGGCGACAGAATCGTGGAATTTTCTTCCGCACCGAATGCAGAAAATTTTTCAAGATTTCTGGCGGCAGGAAAAGCAAAAAAGAAAAGCGAAAAATTCAAAAGCAGATAAATGAAAACCGGAAAACCGAAAATTTCTTTGTGGCGAATCAGATAAAACGAAATGAAAACCGGGCACAAAAAAATCGCAGCAGGAATGGTATAAAAAACTCCGCGCACAAAATAATTCGAGCTGAACATGGAAAATTTTTGTCCCGCAACCAGACCGGAAAACATGGAATACGTCATGTACAAAAAAGCGCCCGCAATAATTTCGAGCAAAATTACGCCGACGCACGCCAGAACCATTCGTAAAGAATTTTTTACCCACTCTTTCATGGCTAAAGAATATCACTCCGCATGGATAAAATCAAATGAATCGGCCGGACGCATTTTCCGCGGATTTTTTTCAGGCAAAAATTCATTCCGGCGGAAAAATCGAATCGATCCAAATTTTCAGCGACTCGTTCCATCTGGTGCGTTTCATGAATTCGCCGTTTTTCATTCCGAATCCGTGGCCGCCTTCATCATACACGACGAACTGATGGATGATATTTTTTTCCGCGAGCGCCTTTTCCAGAATTACGCTGTTTTCAAACATTACCACCGGATCGTCCCTGCACGCCAGCAGAAAAACCGGAACCATGTCATCGGGCACGTTCAGTTCCATGGAAAATTCGTCTTTCATGGACTGGCTGTATCTGTGTCCGAACGGATTTAAAATCGAAAATCCTTTTTCCGCGTTTTTGTACTGATGGCCCAGAAGACTTTTCCGCGACCATTTATGCGCCACATCGTCCTGCATGGAAACGACGGGATAAATCGGCATGACAAAATTCGGTCTGAGGGATTCCGAAGTTTCTACGCCGAGTTTTTGCAGTTCGTTCCGCACGCCGCCGAATTCGCCTGCCATGGTCACCAGATGTCCGCCCGCCGAATAACCGATTGCACCGATTTTTTCCTTGTCCACGCCGAATTTTTCAGCATTTTCGCGGATGAATTTTATTGCCATCTGAATGTCTTCAAGCATCGACGGAAAATGATGTTCGTTGTAAGCCACGCGATACTGAAGCACGAACGGAACCATTCCATTCTGCAAAAACCATTCCGCGGAAGAAAATCCTTCGTGACTCATTCCCAGATGATGATAACTTCCGCCGGGACAAATCACCACGCCGATTTTTTTTTCTCCGCCGAAATTTTCAGCAAGCGTTTCCAGCGATTTTTCATCAGGCGAAAAAAGAATCGTGTCGCGAACGTTCACCTGCATTTTTTCTACGCCCTGCCACAAATAATTTTTTTCAAAGCCTTTCCGTGAATAAGAAAACGCCGGCAAAATAAAAAACGCCGCCAGAATAATTTTCAGATTGCAAAAAAATTTCATGAAAAGAAAAGTATCAAAAATAAAAAAAAAATGATACCATGCGCAAAACCAAAAAAAAGGAAACTTCATGAAAAAAAAATTCGTACTCGCCGCATTCGTTGCATTGATTAAAATTTTTTCCGCACAGGCATACGCAGGATTTGGCGCGCAAATCGGACTGAATTCCGGAAAACCGTTTTTTCCTTTCGCTTCGGCAACTTTTCGCACCACAAAATCGCCCTGGGTTTTTTCCGCGGATTTGAATTTAAAGGACGCAGATTTTTATTTGCAGGCAAACGCTGACGACTGGTTCGTGAACAGGTACATCGTTTATCCGCTGAGTTTTTACGTTTTCTGGGGAATTTCCGGCGGAACAAAAATCGACGACGGCTGGCGGATTTCCACGGGCGCAAGACTTGGCGCAGGATTCGATCTGTTCGTGCTGCACGACGTTCTGGAATTTTATTTGCAGGGCGCATGGAATCCGGACATCGGCATGGAAAAAAACGACGGCATGGAATTTTATTTTAAGCCGCTGAGATTTCCGGTCGCCGCAGGATTCAGGTGCTTCATAAAATAATTTTTCGCGCAAGGAAATTTTCGTCCGTTTTGCCGAACAGATTTTTTTCCGCGAAGTCTTTCGTCCGTTTTGCTGAACCGAATTTTTTTTTCGCAGAATCATCCGTTCAATTTTTTAAACCGAATCAGTCTTAAAAAAAATTATACGTTGTTCAGCGTTTTGCAATGCGGATGATTTTCGTTGTATTTTTTTGCGCTTTCCTGAATTCGCGTGCGGATTTCTTCCGTGATTTTTTTGGCACTGACAATCGTGGAAAAATTTTCGTAGTCGCGGATTTTTATTTCGTCCAGAATCTGCAAATCGTAAATCAGCGGTTCCACGTGATTGAACGACCAGAACGGATCATTTTTTCCCAGCCCGAATTTGTCGCCGCCCGCAATCAGAACCGGCAGAATGTCGCAGCCTGAAAATCGCGCAACACGAGCCGCACCTTTTTTGTACGGAACATTTCCATGCCGCGGAGTTCGCGTTCCTTCGGGAAAAATTATCACGTTGTTGCCCATGTCCAGCGTTTCCCTGCAAAGCGAATTTATGGTCTGCAAATCTTCGCTGTTCAAAATGTACGCCTGAGTCACCACGCCTGCCAGCGGAGTTTTTCTGAGGGATTCACGCACGATGCAGTTCGCATTCGGAATCAGCGACATTAAAATTACAAAATCCAGAATCGAACAATGATTCGCCACGATTACCTTTGAATGAATCGAACGGAATTTTTTTTTGTCCGCCGTGTAAATTTTTACGATTCCCGTTATGTTCATCAAAAAAAGTGCGCCGCGAAAACATGCCGAAACGAATTTCCGCGCAGTCTCCTGAAATTTTTTTTTGGGATGAACGAAAACTTTTATCCACGGAAAAACAAAAACCGCCAGAATTATGCTGCCCGCGCCGATTAAAAAAATAAAAAATAATTTCATGAACGCGCGATAATGAAACAGAATCCAGTTTTTTACCGGCGGAAGTTCGCTGTGGTCGTAACGCAAATCTGCATTTTTTTTTGTGCGCTTCATATCAATGCCTTCAAAAATTCCTGCGGCGACTGAGGCAAATTTTCCGCGGAAAATTCTTTTGCATCCGCTGACGGATTTTTTCCGATGACGCACGCAAACGCAAGCGGAAGAAAATTTTTTCCGGCGAAACTTTCGTATTCATCGGGAATTTTTTCATCGGCATAGCAGAAAATTATTTCGTCGTCTTCACCGCACAAAACTGAACTCGCGCCGCATAAAAAAGCCGAAGCGAAATTTCCTTTTGACGGATAAACCACCGAATAGCCGCCTTTCATTTCAAGCGCAATCGTTGCAGCAGCCACGGGCGTGTTAAAAACTGAAAGGGAAAAGGCAGCGGGCAAAATCGATTTTTCTTCTGCAATCATTCTGTTGACGGAAAGCTGGCGGCAAATTTCTCCGCGGAACGAAGCGAACACGATTTTTTTTTCGCGGAATTTTTCATCGCACGCAACCACATCGTGAATCACCTGCACGGTCATTTTCGTTATCTGGCTGAACCGACGGCGAAAAAGCGGATCGGCAAATTCCAGTTTTGGCGCTGATTTTTCCGGAGCAATCTGCATTTTTCCGTCACGCCACAATTTCCATTCATCCGCGGAAGAAATTCCCGGCGCATAAAATTTTGCATTCGTCACGAAAAAATTCATTTTTTAAAAACCAGAAGCGAGTATGCGTTCGCGCCCAGATTGTGAAATGCATCGTCCAGACGGAATCCTGATTTTTCGATGGCATCCTTCAGCTCGCCGAATCTGTACATTTTGGAATTTCCGTTCGCCATGCACGTAAAATAAAGCGACGTTGCCATGACCGAATACGCGTTTCCTTCAAACTGCTGACGGTCCCAGAGCGGTTCAAGCACGTAAACTTTTGTTTTTTCGCCCGCGGATTCGTAAACTTTTTTTAAAATTTTCGTCACCTGATGCAAACTGAAACAGTCCAGAAACTGACTCATCCAGACTGCATCCGGCGACTGCGGCAATTTTGTTTCCGCGGAAAGAACGTTGCCGCTGCAAGTTTTTATGCGTCCTGAAAATCCTGCCTTTGCTGCGTTTTCTTCAGCGACTTTTGTCTGACCGGGCAAATCCACAATCGTAACGTTTACGTCCGCGTCGAATTTGCAGCACGAAATCGCCCACTTCGCCGTGTTTCCGCCGATGTCCACCAGATTTTTTACGCCGTTTCCTTCTGCAAAAACGATGGGCAGCGCCTGCGGAAAAGCAATGTCGGAATAAAAATGATCGAATTCAAACCAGCTTTTTTTTTCGCGTTCAGGCAGCGTGGAAAGCGCTTCGTAAATGGTCGTCCATTTTTCGCCGAAAATTTTCAGGCCTTCAGGTTTTCCGTTCTGCACCGATTCCTTTAAATTGAATGCGCCCCTGTAGCAGATGTCGTTCGTAAAATTGAAATTTACTTTCGTGCATTCGTCGTTCAGCAGAAACCATCCGATTTTTCCAAGCACGAATTTTTCTTCCGCCGGATTCGATTCAGCAAATTTAATTACGTTCATGCCCAGCGCCATTTCGCAAAGAACGCCCGCACCGTATTCAGAAATTTTTGCCGCCGAAGAAATTTCAGCAAGGGAAATTCCGCCGTCGCCCGCGTCTTCGATTAACTTTAAAATTCCCAGTTCCAGCATTGCGCGAATCGCCTGAAAAGTCATGGGCGAAAAAGCAATTTTCTGCGCTTCAAACCGCGCGTCAATGGCACGGATTTTGTCCGTCCTGTATTTTTCGATTGAAAATTTTGATGAGTCCATGGGGAAGAATGTAATGCAAAATTTTTTTTTCCAAAAGGGGTTTTGGAGATTTCTTTTTTCCGCGGATTTTTTTTTGCAAAATACCTTTTGCATTGTTTTTTTAAAACTTGCGTTTTTAGAATATCTGCGCCTGATGTCGCGGAACATAGGGACAAGGCAACCCCTCTTCATTGCGGGG
>CAZACA010000035.1:0-14251 GCA_964483515.1 uncultured Treponema sp. | reverse complement strand
TGATTTTCCGCGGAAAATTTTCGTCCAATGCATTTGTTTTCGTGGGGCGATTTTTTCTACAAAATTCCGTTGCTGCATTCGAGGGTGGCGAATCCGGTGCCGGCGGATTTTTCGATTAAATGAAACAGGAATTTTTTCATGTTCAGGACGGATTCCGCGGGGACAAAAAGTTTGCGCACCATGCCGGGCGAAAGTTCGTTGATGGCGGAAAGGTAGGTGAGGGAATCCAGATCCATTCTGAAGAATTCCGCGCTGAATTTTTTTTCGGAAAAGGAATTGCAGTCGCCGCATACAAATCCGTTCAGCGATTCGTCGTAAACTGCATTTTTTTCGTGGTCCAGAAGCGAAGTTCCGCAGGATGCACAAAACCGGGTTTCCATCTGCTGCCCCAGGAGTCCCTGATAGCGCCACAGAAATCTCAGCAGGCCGAGTTTCGATTCAGGTTCGCTTACTGCATCGATTCCGTCCAGAAAAGAATTCAGCAGGATAAACGAATTTTTTCCGTCGCCCGCGCATTTTGTCTTTACGACGATTTCCGCCGCGAAATTTGCCGCCATGGTTTTGTATAAATTCGTCCGCAGGGAAAGCCTGAATTTTTTCGGATCGAAATCAGTGATTTTAACGAATTTTCGCACGCTGTCCCTGTAAACGTAAATCGTTCCGGAATAAAAGGGCTGAATTAACGACCGCAGCCTGCTTTTTGCGCCGCCGTACAGAACCGCACGAAAAATTCCTTCGTCGGGAGAAAAAATTTTTGCCAGCCGGTTGTTTTCCCCCGAATCCTGCATGGAAAGAATCAGTGCGCTCATCCGTTTGTTTCGTTCTGCCATGACGGAAGTATATTGCGTTTGGTGAAAAATAAAAACTAAACTTCAGCGATTTTTTTGCCGATGTCAATGATATGGGTATGAACAATTTTTCAAATTCCGTAGATTTGTTGCACAGGGCGCTGGACGTTCAGAGTTTGCGTTATCAGGTAACGGCGAACAACATTGCCAACAGCGAAGTGCCGAATTACAAGGCGCAGTCAGTTAATTTTGAAAGCGAACTGAAAAAAGCGTTTGAAAGCCGCGACAACGAACACAATTCGTTTAAAATGCAGACGACGGATGAACGCCATATTCAGAGCGAAGTTCCGCGGGACTGGAAGGACGTAGAGCCGAGAAGGGTTTCGGATTACACTACGGCCGCCAAAGCCAACGGAAATAACGTGGATGCCGAAAAGGAAGCCATGGACATCGTGCAGATTCAGATGCAGTACAGGCTTCTGACTCAGCTGGTGAATTTTGAATTCAATCAGGTGAACACGGCAATGAAAAGCATCTGATTTTTAGCGGAATGATTTTTGCAAGGAGAAAATAAATGGGACTTTTTACCAGTATAAACATTGCAGCCACCGGAATGAGCGTGGAACGATTGCGCACTGACGTAATTTCAAACAACATCGCCAACGCAACTACAACCAGAACGCAGGAAGGCGGTGCATATAAAAAACAGAGCGTCGTGGTGGAACCGATTGCGTCATCAAATCCGCAGTGGAGGTCGCCGTTTGTGGATTCTTCCCTTGACAACGGACCCGGCAAAGGAGTTCGCGTCCGTGAAATCGTAAAGGACACGGAACAGGGCAGAATGGTTTACGATCCCACTCATCCTGATGCAATTCAGTCCGGCCCGAACAAAGGCTACGTGGAATATCCCAACGTAAACATCGTAAACGAAATGGTAAACATGATCAGTGCAAACCGCGCGTACGAAGCAAACAGTTCCGTCATTCAGGGAAGCAAGGAAATGTTCGCGTCGGCGCTGGAAATCGGTTCGCGATAGGAGTAAATCATGAACGTGAATTTTGGAAATCTTGAACTGAACAGGACGAATTCCGCGCATCTGGGAACTTCACCCGCGGGCGGAACGAAAGTCGGCGGACAGGACGAAAAATCATCGGCGCAGAAACCGTCGTTTGAATCGTTTTTGATGGATGCCGTCAGCGAAATGAACAGGCAGCAGATGGAAGTTTCCGCGATTCAGGAAAAAGTCATTACCGACCCTGACAGCGTGGACATTCACGACGTAACCGTGGCAATGGCAAAAGCACAGTCTTCGCTGAATCTGGCACAGACTGTAATCGACCGGCTTGTAAAAGGCTGGAACGACCTTTCACAGAACAGATAATGCGGCACGGAGTTTTCCTTTTTCACCAGAAAAGCAGAACTCTTTTCAATCTAGTATATGCGTGTTATAATCCCCGCATATTTCATCGAAAATCCGTTCACCAAGGGCGGAAGAGGTTCGTTCATGGGAGGGGAATATGAACGAATGGTTTAAGAAGAAAAAAGAAACCATCAGAACAAAGTGGACCGGCTGGTCAGTCGTGCAGAAAATCATTGTGGCGGCAATCATCGTGGTGATTGTGGCGGCAATAATTTTAACGGCAAGATTGTCGTCTAAACCGGCGGGCGTAAGGCTTTTTAACGTTTCCGTAAACGACGAACGCGAACGGGAGCAGATTCTTTCGCGCCTTGACCAGGACAACGTTCACGCATACGTTTCGGGCGAAAATTATATTTTTGTAGACGACGAAAAAACTGCAAAAAATTACCGCAGCCTTTTGATTATGGAAGGTCTTTCTCCTTCAAAGGCGGATGCGTATGCACTTTTCGACACGACGAAATGGTCACGCACTGATTTCGACGACACGGTAAACTGGAAGCGTTCCATCGAAGGCGCACTCAAGCAGCATCTTGAATCACTCAGCGGAATTCGTCAGGCAAACGTCATGCTTACTCTGCCGGAAGAATCGGTTTTTGCAAGCACACAGAAGCCCACGACGGCAAGCGTCACTCTGTTCCCCCAGGGCGGAAGCGAAATTCTTGAAAACAAGCGGACTGTCCGCGGAATTCAAAGCCTCGTTGCAAAAGCGGTGGAAGGTTTACCCGATTCACAGGAAAATATCGTAATCATCGACGGCGAAACCGGAAAAGTCGTAAACGATTTCGACGGAATGGCTGAATTTGACCGGCTGGAATCAGTAAAAAAACAGGAAAAAATTATCCGCGACCTGGAAGCAGAATATTCCAGCAGGATTTTAAAGGCACTTTCAAAAATTTTCTCACCTGACCGCGTAACTCTTGCCGGCATGAAGGTGGAATACGATATGTCCCAGGAAACCGCATCGGGAACGCGGTACAGCGGAATTACACTTCGCGAAGACAATCCCAACACTCCTTACGACGATTCTGAAATCGTGCAGAGTCTGGTGCTTTCCGAAGAAACCGTAAACAAAAATTTCACCGGAACCGGCTACAATCCCGAAGGTCCCGCAGGAATCGAAGGACAGAATCCGCCGGTTTACAGCGATATGTCAAACGTAATCGGAAAATCCACTGAAGAAGGCGCAAAACGGAATTACGCGCTGAATTCGGAAAATTATACACGCGAAAAAGTTCCCAGCATGGAGCGTCGCACGGTTTCAGTTTCCATCGACGGAGTATGGAATCGCGTAAAGGACGAAAAAGGCCACGAAGTAATTGAAGACGGCAGAATCAAGCGGGAATACACGCCGGTAAGCGATGAAGTTTTATCGAACGTAACGAAACTCGTGCAGGATTCCATCGGCTACGACAAGGCGCGGGACAGCGTAACGGTTGTCTGCGTTCCTGTGGACAGAACCGAACAGTTCGACAGGGAAGACCGTGCATTTTTCCGTGCGCAGAATCGTCAGCGGACAATCATGTTCAGCCTGATTGGAATTGCGGTGATTCTGGTGGCGTTCATTGCGTTCAGGGTTATCAGCCGCGAAATCGAACGTCGTCGTCGTCTGGCAGAAGAAGCGCGAATCCGTCAGCAGGAAGAAGAACGTCAGCGTGCGTTGCTTGAAGCGCAGCAGCAGGGAATGGAAGTTACCATGTCCGTGGAAGAACGAAAACGTGCAGAACTTCAGGAAAATGCGATTGCAATGGCGAAAGAACATCCGGAAGACGTGGCAATGCTTATCCGCACCTGGCTTATGGAGGAATAGAAAATGGCAGAAGAACTGGTTGATGGCAAAAAGCCAAAGAAAAAAGGCGGCGCAAAAGACTACAAAAATCTCACCGGTCGTCAGAAAGCTGCAATTTTCCTCGTGGCGGTGGGAAGCGACGTAGCGTCCGACGTAATGAAGCACCTGCGGGAAGACGAAGTTGAAACTTTAACTTTTGAAATCGCGCGGCTTGATACGGTTGACGCGGATTTTAAAGATCAGGTTCTGGAAGAATTTCAGGATTTGATGCAGGCGCAGAATTTCATTACCACCGGCGGTATCGACTTTGCGCGGGAACTTCTGGAAAAATCTCTGGGAAGTCAGAAAGCCATCGACATCATTAACCGGCTTACGAGTTCGCTTCAGGTTCGTCCGTTTGATTTTATCCGCAGAACAGACCCGGCGCATTTGTTGAACTTCGTCCAGCAGGAATATCCGCAGACCATTTCGCTGATTCTGGCGTATCTGGAACCGCAGAAAGCCGCAACAATCTTACAGAATCTTCCGCCTGAAATTCAGCCTGAAGTTTCCAAGCGGCTTGCAACCATGGACAGAACCAGCCCTGAAGTTTTGCGCGAAGTGGAACGCGTTCTGGAAAAGAAACTTTCTACGCTTTCAAGCGAAGACTACACGGCAGCAGGCGGTGTGGACAGCATCGTAGAAATTCTGAACCTGGTAGACCGTTCTTCGGAAAAAGCGATTATCGAAACGCTGGAAGAAGACGATCCGGAACTTGCAGAAGAAATCAAAAAGCGAATGTTCGTTTTCGAAGATATCGTCATGCTGGACGACCGTGCCATTCAGAAAGTTTTGCGCGAAGTGGACACTCAGGAACTTGCAAAAGCGCTTAAATCGGTGGATACGGAAGTTCAGGACAAAATTTTCCGCAATATGTCAAAGCGTGCGGCATCCATGCTCAAGGAAGACATGGAATACATGGGTCCCGTTCGCCTTAAAGACGTGGAAGAAAGTCAGCAGAAAATCGTCAGCGTAATCCGAAGACTGGAAGATTCCGGCGAAATCGTTATTGCACGTTCAAGCGACGACGAAATGGTCGTTTAGTTTCGGGAGGAAAAAATGGCGCAGAGTGTTTTCAGACCCACAGAAATTGTAAACAAGGAAGGTGAAATCGTCCTTCAGTTCACGAAAAATTTCGCTCCGCCGGAGGAAGAAGAAGTCGAAGAAGTTCCGGAGTACACCGGTCCGACTGCGGATGATTTGCGCCGTGAAGCCGAAGCATTTAAAGTTCAGTGGGAAGGCGAAAAGCAGAAAATGCTGGAAAAAGCCCAGGCAGACGCTGATCAGATTGTAAAAAATGCAGAAGAAGCGGCGTTTTCCCAGGTAAAGACTCAGGCGGACAAGGCGGCGGTTTTAAAGGAACAGTCGCAGAAAGAAGCCCAGGAAATTCTGTCGAAGGCAAACGAAGAAGCAAAGCAGATTGTGGAAAATGCAAAGGCGCAGGAATCATCGGTTTTTGAAAAAGCGCGGGACGACGGTTTGCGTGAAGGCAGAAAGGAAGGATTCGACCAGGGCGCGGAAGAAGCGGAACGTCTGGTGGAACGGATTCACAAAATGATCGACGGAATTCAGGCAAAGCGGCAGGACATTCTGGACGGAACCGAGCAGCAGATTGTAAACCTCGTAATTCTGATTTCGCGCAAAGTCGTAAAAATCATGAGCGAAAGCCAGAAAAGCGTCATCATGTCAAACGTTTTACAGGCGCTTAAAAAAGTAAAGGGAACGGGTGAAGTAACTCTCCGCGTAAATCTTGCCGACGCGAAACTCACCACCGAACACACGAAAGATTTCATTCATCAGGTTGAAAGCATAAAAAACATCAGCGTGGTGGAAGACAGTTCCGTGGAAAAAGGCGGATGCATCGTGGAAACCGATTTCGGTGCCATTGACGCGCGAATTTCCAGCCAGCTCGCAGAACTTGAATCGCAGATTTTGAGCATTTCGCCAATAAAAACCGTGGGAAAATCCGAAGTGATAAATCCCGATATGTAGCGTTTTTTCGGGTGGGACGATGGAATCATTTTTCGACAAATACATTCAGAGCGTGGAACGTGTAGAACCCATAAAATACACGGGCAGGGTAACGGGCGTAAAGGGACTTTTGATTGAATGCAACGGTCCGCGTTCCGTTATCGGCGAAATTTGCACGATTCATGTTGAAAGCCTTAAAAAAGATGTTCTCGCGGAAGTTGTGGGACTGGAAGATTCCACCGTAAAACTGATGGCGTTCGGCGAAACGAAAGGAATCGAAGTGGGTTCAGTCGTAGTGGCGTCGGGTCATGTGCTGGAAGTTCCCGTGGGAAAAGAACTTTTGGGCCGCGTAATCGATGCAACCGGAAAACCTTACGACGGAAAAGGCGACATAAACGCTTCTGCTTTTTATCCGGCCCTTGCTTCTCCGCCGAATCCCATGGAACGGAAACCAATCGACCGCAGAATCGTCACCGGAGTCCGCGCCATCGACGGAATTCTTACAGTGGGAAAAGGTCAGCGTCTGGGAATTTTTGCAGGTTCAGGCGTGGGAAAATCTACGCTTCTTTCCATGATTGCACGGAACACGAATGCAGACATAAACGTAATTGCCTTAATCGGCGAACGTGGACGCGAAGTAATGGATTTCATTAAACGCGACCTGGGCGAAGAAGGATTGAAGCGTTCGGTTTTAGTCGTTGCTACGAGTGACCAGCCTTCCATTGCACGGCTCAGGGCTGCATACGTTGCCACTGCCATTTCAGAATATTTCCGCGACCAGGGAAAGGACGTCATGCTGATGTTCGACAGCGTAACCCGGTTTGCTCATGCACAGCGGGAAATCGGTCTTGCAACCGGTGAACCTCCGGCACAGCGCGGTTATCCTCCCAGCGTTTTCGACATGCTTCCGAAACTTCTTGAACGGACGGGAACTTCTGCCCGGGGAAGCATTACGGCTTTTTATACGGTTCTGGTTGACGGCGACGACATGGACGAACCGATTTCAGATAAAGTCCGCGGAACTCTGGACGGTCACATCGTCTTGAGCCGCGCCCTTGCTTCCCGTCAGCATTATCCGGCAATCGACATCCTTTCAAGCATCAGCCGACTTTCAAAACGCGTTTCAGGCGAATGCACGAAAAAAGCAGTTCAGCGCGTAAAACGGTGGATTTCAGTTTATTCCGAACAGGAAGAAATGATTAACGCAGGCGTCTATCAGAAAGGAAATTCTACGGAAGTGGACGAAGCCATTGAAAAGCACGCGGCGGTGGAAGAATTTTTGTGTCAGGAAGAAAGCGACCATCTGGAAATCGGCGACACGCTTGAAAAACTTTCGGCGTTAAGCGGCATCGAAATTCCCCGTGAAGAATTCGCGGAAAAACCCGTTGAGGCGGAATCGTGAAAAAATTCGTTTTTTCCATGCAGAAAATTCTGGATTTACGCGAATTTGAACAGAAGCAGGCGGAAGCGGAACTGGGCAGGGCGAACGCAGAAGTGGCGCGGATTCAGGGGGAACTCGATTCCATTGCAAAAAAAAGGGTTTCCGTGGTGAAAAATTTCGATGAAGAACCGGAATTCGGCGTGGTGGCAGGAATTCAGAATTATTTTTTCATGCTCGATCAGAAAAAGGAAAAATTTCTGGACGAAATGGTTCAGGCGCAGATGGTTGCCGAAGAAAAACGCGAAATCGTCAGGCAGGCAATGCAGAAAGTAAAAATTCTTGAAAAACTGAAGGAATCGAAACTTCGCGAGTGGAAAAAAGAATCGCTTCGGCAGGAGGAACTCGCTTCGGACGACATCGTTACGGCGAAATTCGGCGCGAAAATTTAAATGAAAAAAATCAGCATCGTTACGGGTGCGTCAAGCGGAATGGGCGCATGGTTTGCAAAACTTCTGGTGGCGGAAAATTTCAGCGGAAAAAAATATGAATTCGACGAACTGTGGATTGTGGCGCGCAGAAAAGAAAATCTGGAAAAATTAAAATCAGAAATTGACGAAAAATTCCGCGGAAAGCAGAAAATTCCTTCCGTAAAAATTGTGGCGGAAGACATTTCAGGAAAAAACGGCGCGGAAAAAATAAAAAATCTTCTGGACACAGAAAAATCGGCGGGCGAATTCTGCATTCGTGTTCTGGTGAATAACGCAGGATTCGGAACGTACGGCGAATTTGCTTCCACCGACACTTTTCGCGAAATGGAAATGATTGACCTGGACTGCACTTCGCTGACGGGAATAACCGGATTTGCACTGAAATACATGGATTCTTCGTCGCGGATAATCAACGTGGCAAGTCTGGCATCGTTTCTTCCGCTGGGAAATTTTGCGGTTTACGGTGCGTGCAAGAGTTTCGTTTTGAGTTTTTCGGTGGCGCTGAAGGCAGAACTCCGTTCCCGCGGAATAAAAGTTACGGCTCTTTGTCCCGGGCCTGTTTCCACGGAATTTGCGAACGTTGCATCGAACGGTGCGCGAAAAGAAGTGCGTCACGGACTTTCGGCGGAAAAAACCGTCCGTCATGCGCTGAAGGATTCGCGGAAAGGAAAAACTTATTCCATGTTTGCGTTCAGGTGGAAATTTCAGGCAGCGGCAAGCAGGTTCGTGGGGCGGTATTTCGGTGCACTTGTAACGCATAAATTCTGCAAACGTCCGACCAATTGAATTTGTGCGGTCAAAATGATAATCTCGCGGCAATTTAATTTTTCTAGGAGAAATCATGCATTCGTCGTTTTCTAAAAGCGCGCTTTTTACGGATTTTTACGAACTCACCATGGCGCAGGGATACTGGAAGCAGAACATGAACGATTCAGTCGTGTTCGATATGTTTTTCCGCAGGCAGCCTTTTAACGGCGGATTCAGCGTTTTTGCAGGAATTGAACCGCTTCTGGATGCGCTGGAAGATTTTACGTTTGACGATGAAGAAATTTCGTATCTCCGCGAACAGGGAATTTTTGAAGAAGGATTTCTGGATTACTTAAAGAAATTTAAATTTTCAGGCGACCTTTATTCGTTTCTGGAAGGCTCGATAATTTTTCCCCAGGAACCGGTGGTGCGGATTCACGCAAATTTAATCGAAGCGCAGATTGTGGAAGGCCTTGTACTGAATTTATGCAATTTTCAGAGCCTGATTGCAACAAAAACGGCGCGGGTCTGGCTTGCAAGCAAAAAAGGCAGCGTCATGGAATTCGGTCTGCGTCGTGCCCAGGGACCTGACGGCGGAATGGGTGCAACCCGTGCTTCATACATCGGCGGTGCGGCAGGAACAAGCAACACTCTGGCAGGAAAAATCTACGGAATTCCCGTGATGGGAACGATGGCGCATTCCTGGGTGATGTCGTTTCCGGGCGAACTGGAAGCGTTTGAAGCATACGCGGAACTTTATCCCAACAAGACGGTTTTTTTAATCGACACTTACGATACGTTGAAAAGCGGAATAAAAAATGCAGTCATTGCAGGCAGAAAACTCGCGGAAAAAGGCTACAACTTCGGCGTGCGGCTCGATTCAGGCGATATGTCGTATCTGACGCTTCAGGTGCGGAAAGAACTGGACGAAGCAGGATTTCCCGATGCGTTTATCTGCGTTTCCAACGATTTGACCGAAGAAATCATCGAAACTTTAGTTCAGCAGAATGCACCGATTGCAAGCTGGGGAGTGGGCACGCACATGGTTACCGGCGGAACTGAATCAAGTTTTACGGGCGTTTACAAGCTGGCGGCGAAAAAAAACGGAAACGAATTTGTTCCCACCATGAAATTCAGCGACAATCCGGCGAAAAACACGAATCCCGGCATAAAAAACGTTTTCAGGCTTTATGACGAAAAAGGCATGGCGCGCGCGGATATTCTTGCCCTTTCCGACGAAACTCTCGAATCCGGCAGGGAATACCGTTATTTTCATCCCATGGTGGATTACCGGCAATTTTCTTTCACTGCAACTTCCGTAAAACCGCTCCTTCACAAGCGGATTGAAAACGGAAACCGCACGGAAACCCGGAAAAGCGACAAAGAACAGCTTGAAGAAAGCCGCGGACGAATGATGAGCGAAATCGAAACGTTTGACCCGTCGTACAGGCGAATCCTGAATCCGCACATTTACAAAGTTTCCGTCACTGAAAAACTTAAGGAACTGAAACTTTCATTCATCCGCGCAAACATCCGTTAAAAATTATTTTTTTGCTTCGGAAGTTTTGGGGAACGGCGAAATCCGCATGACGTAATGTCCCTTGTACTCGCGGAAAATTCTGATTTGTGCCGATTTTTCGTTCCGGATTGCTTTCCGCAGGTCGTGGATGTAGGAAAAAATTATGCCGCGTTTTGCCGTTTTGTTGTCTTTGTGCAGGCACGTTAAAATTTCGTCTTCGGAAACTTCCCTGTCCAGATTTTCGTAAAGCAGTTTGAAAACTTTAAATCGTGACGGTGCAATCCTGTGGCGCAGGCGGAAACTTTCCAGATCAATCATGAAAAGTTTTTCTTCTTCCGTGTAAAATTTTTCTGGCCGGTTTATGACGCTCACGTACGGATTGATTTTGTTGCTGTTCAGATACGACTCGATGAGGAAAAATTCGTCGCGGAAACTTTCAATCTGGCTCGTACCCAGAACCGATGACAGATAAAATTTGTTTTTTTCAATCCAGTAATCCGAACGCTTGTCCGGTTCAGGAAACGGGTCGTTAAAAACCACCACGGGGCAGGGATTCTGCACGTTCAGCATGTCGCTGTACGGATTGTAAACGTCCAGCTGAAAAACGCGCACGTCAATCATGACGAATGCCACGGATTCAGGCTTCATTTCGCGGATTGCCACGTAGAAATCCAGCTGATTCGTAAAAATCGTTACTACGCGACCCACTTTTTCTACCTGCTGCGCAATCTGCTCCGCAACCTTCACCATGTCCTCTTTTGTCAGCAAAAAAACTTTCATCTTCTCTCCTTTTTTTAAGCTAAACCAAATAAGTACAATTACAAAAAAAGATTTTGAAAATTAACGCTATTCTTTTTTTCGTAACGCTCCGTTTATAAAAATTTCGTCCTGGTACCAGTCCACCAGAAGACTAAAATATTCGTCAAAATATCCGTCGTGAATTATGAGGAATTTGTACACGCTGCCCGATTTCAGCCTGGAAAAATCTACGCTGCGGACGTCCATCCATTTTGAACCGACTTGAATGCGGAACTGCGAAGTGGAAGTCAAATCCTTTCCGCTTTCGGCGTCCAGGGCTGAAAAATGAAAGGAAACGTTCCGGCTTGCGTTCTTTAAAAAGTCGAATTCCAGCTGAAGTTTTCCGCCTTCGATTTTTTTTCTGTCCACGGAAATGCTTTTCCACCAGACGTACGGGCCTTCTACGATTTTTATCCTGTAATTTCCTGATTTAAGCCAGACGTCCTTTGCCCGGTACTCCAGGACTTTTGCATTTTTTTCCGCGGAATTTTTGTCGCATGAAAAAGTTCTGCGCGCCCCTTTTATTTCAGGAATTTCATCGTTGTCATTGATGAAAAAAAACGCTTTCGGAGGAATGTCGGCATTTACGCCCGCCGCTAAAGGAACGCTCATGGAAAGTGAAATTTGCGTCCACCAGTGCTTTAAAATTGTTCTGTGAATTACGCCCTGCTTCCACGCGAAAGTTCCTGCTGCTGCCAGAACTGCCGCCGCACAACAAATGTAAACGACTCTGCGTGCATTTTTATTTTTCGGCTCGAATTCGGGGTAGGTGACTGTCCTCGGCGAAATTACTGATTTTGCAAGGGCAATTCTCAGCGCGTGAGTGTCGTAATTTTTAAGGTAATTCTTTATTTTTTGAATTACGTTTTCGAGCTTCGGTCTCCGCTGAGGATTCGCTTTCATCATTTTTTTTATGAGCGATTTTACCACAGGCGGAAGATTTCTGTTGATTTTTTCAGGCGGAATGTATGAGCCGCGACGGATTTTTAAAAGCGTACTCGGTGCCATGTCGCCCGGAAAAGGTTTCGTGCCCGTTACCATTTCGTAAAGCATTACGCCCATGGAATAAATGTCTGCGCGCTGGTCTACGGAACTGGAATCTTCGAGCTGTTCGGGAGACATATACGCCGGAGTTCCTAAAGTTGAGCCTGCCAGAGTTATGGACGGCTGACTGTTCAGCGGAGAATCGGCAACGGTTTCATCTGACGAACCGATTTTCTTTTCGTCGGTCTTGTCCTTTTCGCTGCTGGCAATTCCGAAATCCGCGAGTTTTATTTCAGCACGGCGCGAAATCAGAATGTTGCCAGGTTTTATGTCGCGATGAACGATGTTTTTTGAGTGGGCGCTTTTCAGTCCCAGGCACGCATCCAGAAAAATCAGCATGGCAAGCTGGGGCGGAAGGGAAACCTGCTTTTCAAGAACTTTGTCCAGCGACATTCCGTCCACGTATTCCAGAACGATGTAATTCGACCTGCCTTCAGTAAGAAAATCGAACATCCGCACGATGTACGGGCTGGAAAGTTCGCTTAAAATTTTTGCCTCGCGCTTAAATCGCATCTGAACGTTTGCACCGCCGCTGCGCAAAGTAAGTTTTTTTATGACGACGCGCATATCGTTTATGTCAGGATGCTTTGCAAGATAAACTGCACCCATTCCGCCCGAAGCGATTTTCTCACAATTCAAGTATTTTCCGATGTTTACCGTCGACTTTTTTTCCATTTTGCTCACCTTCTGCTACAGCCGGAAAATGTCCGTTTCAGGGTCGAATTCTTTGCCGGGAACAACTACAGCCACGTTCGTTTCGTTGGGATTGTGAAACTGAATGTATTTTCCGTTTTGCCTGAGTTTGTACGCCGCATCCATAACCGCCCTGTGTCCGCCGAACCAGATTACGCCTTTCCGCGAAGAATCCGCAAGAAGCGACCGTGAAATTTTTACTACGCTGTTTTCTTCCGCGCCGTCGTTTGCAGTCCAGGTCAGTCCCACAATCACGTTTTCATTGTCTTTTTTTCTGTAATTGACGATTTCGCTGCGTGAAAAATTTTCAGCCGGTTCCGCGTGAGTAATGCCGAAATCCTTAAAAATCGCACAGACAGGAAGCGCTTTTTCCCACAGACTGATTAAATGCAAAATTGCGTCGCCGTAAACCTGGCGGATAAAATCGCGGCACATGCTTCCTTCCTGCACAAACTTGCGGAATGCCAGATTTCCGTCGGAGTTTTCGTTCATGACGTTTTCGTGATTTCCCTTTAAAAAGTGAAAATTCTCCGTGAATGCATTTTTTAATTCGATGATGATTTGCAGCGTGGAAAAATTTTCCTTCATTTCGTCCTGCATATGGGGACCCGCGTAAACTCCTTTTGACCAGTCGGAAAACGCTTTCTGCCATCGTTCTGCTCCGCGGATTTCCGAATGAAATGCATCGCCCACGCATACGACGAAAATTTCCTGTTCGCTTAAAAGTTCCAGAACGTTTTTTTCCTGCGAAGGAAGTTGAAAATCCAGAAGTTTTTCAAGAAATTCCGCACGTGCATGAATATCGGGTACAATAACAACAGGCTTTTCCGCGGAAGAAAAATCTAACAGCCCGCCCGGTTTTTTGTCGTCGCTTTTCGGCCGGTAAGAGTCGCTTTCGTCTTCCAGAACCGAAATGGCTTTGTCCAAAAAATTCTGAAATTCGGTTTCGGCGGGAAAAGAAAATGAGGATATATAACTGCTGATTTTTTGTCGAAACAGGGACAACTCTTCCATAGACAACAGCATTTTTAACCGATGATTAAATTTGATGAACCGATGGTGAGTTTGTCGCCGCCGTTGATTTTTACGTATTTGTCCGGAGGAATCCGTCTGCCGTTGAGAAAAGTTCCGTTCGTGCTGCCTTCGTCCTTTAAAAAGTATGCGTCACGGATTTTTTGAATTATGCAATGATGGCGGCTTGCCAGTTTTGAATCGATTACAATATCGTTATCATTTTCGCGGCCGATGGTGATTTTCGCCGCAATCTGTATTTTTTTCTTGTTGAACACGAGGTATGAAACTTGTTGGGCTTCCGCAATTTTATCCAGATGCTGCCCCAGAGGGCTCGAATTGATGATTGTTGTATCTGCCATAAGCGACATTATATATCAGTTTTAAGATAATGCAAGTTTTTTTTTGCACAATTTTTTTGCAGAACTGTTTCTGCGGATTTTTTTTTGTTTGCACAAATTCCTTTTTTTTACGGATAACTTCGCGTGTTTTAAAATACCTTTTGCGTAGGTTTTTAAAAACTTGCGTTTTTAGAATGCTTTGCGCCTGATGTCGCGGAACATAGG
>CAZACA010000034.1:2641-14358 GCA_964483515.1 uncultured Treponema sp. | reverse complement strand
GTCGCCCATGGTAAAAATGTCGATGCGGAATTCCTGTACGTCGGATTTTTTCTGCGCCCAGTTTTCTTCGGGAATGACCAGATCCACGTAGCGAATCGATTCCAGCAGCGTCCTGCGTTTTTCATAATCGAAATAACACTTTTTATGCTTTTCGTTCCAGTTGAATTCGTCGGTGGACAGCGCCACAATCAGATAATCGCCCAGCGATTTCGCCCGCTTGAGCAGATTTATGTGACCGTAATGCAGCAAATCGAACGTTCCGTAAGTGATGATTCGTTTCATGCAACGCTCCGCAAAAAAATTAAAGACAAAAATGCACTTTCCGCGCGATTTTTTGCAATACTCAATTAAATTGATTTTCAGCATTTTAATACCAATAAAACATTATTTCAACGGCAAAAAGTCCATTTTATACTGACAAAGCATGAAAAAATATCAACAGGAATTTGTAACGAATTTAAAATATCTTCGCCACGCAAAAGGATTTTCTCAGGCGCAGTTTGCCGAAGCGTGCGGAGTTTCCACGGGAACAATCGGCAACATTGAATGCGGAATTGCAAAACCGTCCTTTGACCTGATTATAACGATGGCGGAAGTTCTGGACGTTCAGCCCGCGGATTTTTTTGCCACGTCAGACGCCGGAACCGATTCGCCCGCAAAAAACATGGCAGAAGAACACAAATTCCTAAAGGAAATTTATTCCCGGCTGAAGATTTTTTTTGAAAACTGATTTCGCATCCCAAAATAAAAATTCGATTTGTCCGCAGAAATTTTCCGCCCCAAAAAATGTAAAAAAAGTACGTATTTTTTATGCGGAAAGTTTTTGTTCCGCGGAAATTCGTGAAAAAAACAAAAATTTTAGCGCATCATTTTTTTCCGATGTATCCTCGTCCGTAGAAAAAATCATAAATCAGGAGGAATTATGAAAAAGTTGTTTGCCGTAGCGGTGGCACTTGCGGTTTCGTCGTTTGCAGCGGTTTTTGCCGACGTTACCCTGAAAAAATTGGACAACGGAAAAGTTGAAGTTACTTTTTTGTTCCCCTACACTTCGCCAAAAAATGTTCTTCTGGCAGGCGATTTCACGGACTGGCAGAGCGGCGCAAAAACCATGAAGAAAACCGACAAAGGATTCGTTTTTACGCGCACGGTTTCGCCAAAAACAAAAATGACGTACAAATTCATCGTTGACGGCTCATGGACTTCCGACCGGAACGCTCCGGACAAAGTCGACGACGGATTCGGCGGAAACAACGGATTCATCGATGTAGCCGCGTTAATTGAAAACTGAAAATAATTTTTTTCCGCTGCATTGATTCACACGAATTGATGCAGTTTTTTTTTGCTGAATTTCTGCGCGTCCAGTCCCTTTTGAAAATTCCGCAACTGATGTAGAATAGCCGCGTTTGTCATGGCGAAAAATTTGGTTTGGAAAATTTCAGTTTTTGTCGGTCTCTTTTTTTGTGCGGAATGCATTTTTGCCGAGCGTTCAGTGCTGGACGAATTTGAAAATTCCGCGAGAATCGAAAAAATTCTTTCGTCCGGCAAAATCGAATTCATTTCGCAAAGCCTCGCCCCCGATTTCGCAGGAAATTTTGCAAGAAATTTCATCGTGGAAAATTCCGCAGACAAAAATTCCGCCGAAACTGCCGGAAATAAAAGCGCCGTTCAGAACGTAATTTTTGTTTTTTCCGCTGATTTTTTTCTGGACGATTCGGATTTCTGCCTGGATTTTATCCGCCGCACAAAAGAAAAAAAACTTCCGTATGCCACGTTCATCGTTTTTGCAGCAGGAAGCGAAACTTTTTTTCTTCCGCCAAAGGAAGAACCGGTTACCGGATGCGAGCGGCTTGTGGAACGAATTTTTGAAAACGAAAAAACCTGTGCCGTTTTAATCCGCGACAAAAAAAATTCTCCGCCATTCATTTCCACGGAAGGAAGCGGAACCGTTTCGCCGCAGTGGCTCGTTCAGTCCGTAAAAAAATCCTTCGACCGGAACCAGACGCCGCTGAACGTAAAATCGTCGATTTTTTACTTTTACAAACCGGAAGCGTACAAAGTAAACCGGAATCTTTCTGCATTTCTGGGCGCTGAAATTCCTGCCGTAGAAATTCCGCTGGGCAAGGACGAACGCGACCAGAAAATTCTTTCGTCAATTCAGGACAATCTGGTTTCCGACCGGCGCGACCGATGGAACAAACACTACAATTTTTTTCCCGCAGCAAACGGCGGATTCTGGATGGGCGAATCGCTCATTGCAGCCGTTTACATTCTCCTGACATTTTTTGCGCTTTTTTCAATCTGCTTTGCGTCATTTTCGGCGAACGGAAAAAACGAAGCCATGCTGAAAGATTTTTCGCGCACGTGGTTCGTCATTCCGCTGCATCTGCTTTTCACGTCGATTTTTTTCACGATTTTTCAGAATATTTTTGCGCCGTTTCAGGGCAACATGGAAATTTATTTTTCGCTGAAAATTTTTCCGTCGGTGTTCTGCCTTTTCTGCCTGATTTTTTTTCAGGTTCTTTTTGAATTCAAGACGTCCCTTTCCGCATCGAATTATTGCGCGCTCATTTCCGCCGCACTGAACATTTTTATTTTTACCGCCGTAGACCTGTCGCTGATGTTTGTTTTCATGATCGAATATCTGCTGATTTTTATTTTTCAAAAACGCACCAACATTTTTCTGATTCTGCTTTCCATGATTCTGATGACGCTGCCTTTTACGGGAATTTTAATTTCGGTTTTTGTGGGCGCGGAACCGTCATCGTCAGCAGTCCTCATAAAATCGAATTTTTCCGAAAACGTCCTGCTTTCGTTTGTTTTGCTGCCGTTTCTTTTTCAGTGGGAAAAATTCGCCATAGTTTTTTCGTCAAAAAAATCCGCACAAAAAATCAGCACGAAAATTGCACGGGGAATTTTTGCAGGCGCACTTTTTTCCGCAGCAATTTTTTTCACCATGCGGTTCAATTTTTTTCCGTTCAAAAAAATGATTCAGTCGGGCGAAGAAAATTCTGCCGTTTTTGCTGAAGAAAATTCCGCCGCAGAAATTTCAGTTTCCGCCGAAGAAAAATTCAGCCTTGCAGAATATTCCGTGAAAATTTTTCCTGCCGAAGGATTTAAAATCGCGCGATGCAGAATTTTTCTGGAGAACGATGAAATCGTGCCGTTTTACAGCTGCAATTTTGACTACGAAATTCTGGACGAAACGAAAACGCAGATAAAAATTCCTGATTTTCCCGCGGACGAAATAAAAATCGTCTTTACGTGCGAAAAAAATTCTGAAATTCTTCTGGACGCGGAAATTTTTTCGGTGGACGATTCCGGGCGGATTTTCTGCGGACGAAAAAAAATTTCAGCGGGAGGCGGCGATGAATTCCTTTGAAAAAATTTTTTTTCACGTGGATCTGGACGCATTTTTCGCTTCGGTGGAACAGAATCTTCATCCTGAATTCCGCGGAAAACCCGTAATCGTGGGAGGAAAACCGGGCGATCGTCGTGCAGTCGTTTCTACGGCGTCCTATGAAGCGCGTGCATTCGGCGTGCATTCGGCGATGCCACTTTCAAAAGCGGTGGAACTTTGTCCTGAAGGAATTTTCGTGCGGGGAAATCACCGGCTTTACGCGGAAATTTCGGGCAGAATCATGGCAATTTTCAGGAATTTTTCGCCCACGGTAATTCAGATTTCCATCGACGAAGCGTTCATCGACATGACCGGCACAGAAAAACTTTTCGGAAATCCGGCGGACGCGGCAAAAAAAATCAAATCGGCGGTAAAAAACGAAACGGGGCTCACGGTAAGCATCGGAATTTCGTCGTCCATGTACGTGGCAAAAATCGCATCGGGCTACAGAAAACCGGACGGAATAACGATTGTTCCCGATGGCAGCGAAGAAGAATTCATGCTTTCGCTTCCGCTGGAAAAACTCTGGGGAATCGGCGGAAAAACGCAGGAAAAATTAAAAAAATCGGGAATTTTCACGACGAAAAGCATTCATCAGAAATCCCGCGGACTTTTGACGGCACTTTTCGGCGAATCCATGGGAAATTTTTTGTACGAATCGGTGCGGGGAAACAAATCCATGACGTTCGGCGGAGAAGCAAAAAATAAATCGGTGAGCGCGGAAAAAACCTTCGACTACGACCTGACGACGCCTTATGCCATCGAAACTGCGCTGATGGAACTTTCGGAACAGGTGATGTGGCGGCTTTTTGACGAAAAATCGAAAGGGCGGACGGTTACGGTAAAAATTCGCTACGAAGATTTTAAAACCGTTTCGGCGCAGGAATCTTCGGACGCACCCGTGACGAATTCCGACGATTTATTTGAACGCAGCAGACGAATTTTTTACAAAAAATACAGGGACGGTGAAGCAGTACGGCTTCTGGGCGTGGGCGTTTCCAACATTGAAAGCGAAAAAAATCCTTTTCCGGGCGAACTTTTTGATTCGGTTTCGGCAAAAAAAACAAAACTGGAAAAGGCAATTTTTGAAATGGAATCGAAAAACCGCAGCCTGAAAATCCGCAGGGCGCGGCTTCTGGATTCTACTGAAGGGGAGCAAAATAACCGGTTTCGTCACGACCCGAACGATTGAGCAGATACGTTTCGACTTCCACGGGCAAATATTTTCTGCCGTATTCGGTTGACTGGGCGGACGTAAATTTAAACTGATAGAGTCCTGAAGGAATGTCGATTATGTCCTTTATGACGGTTTCAAGACCTTCGGGACGATAGATGTAATACATGAGGCCGTTTGTGTCGCCGGTGATGTACGAAATTTCTTCCGCGGGAGAATTCTGCGAAAGAAGAACCGTGCTGAACGAAATGGCGTTGTTGTTGAAATACGTTACCAGGTCGGAAAGTCCGTACTGAGTAAAAGCGTCTGCACCCACTTCGCCGGTCGTAATGTAAATTACTCCGCGTTTTTTTTCGGCGTTAATCAGTCCGTTTGCGGAAAGCCTGAATGCCAGATCCAGCGCAGGAGATTCGCCGTAAGGATTTTTCAGCGCACCCGACGAAAATTCCGAAAGCTGATTCGGATTGCCGTAAAATTCGCGCACCGGAACGTTTCCCGCAGAAATTATGGTGACGCTTCCTTTGCCGCCCATGGATGACGTAATTTCGCGAACTGCATTGTCCAGCTGCTCTTCGTAGCCCTGCATGGAAATCGAACGGTCGACTAAAATCGTTATGTCCGCTAAATCGTTGTTGTTTGCCGCGCCCAGGAACGTGAAATTTTCCACAGGCTTTTTGCCTTCAGTCAGGAGGAAATTTTCCTGCTTCAAGCCGACTACAGGCTGCCTTTTGCGGTTTTCCACGCGGACTTCCACCACCACTTCGGGAAAATTATCAGCGATGACGCGCTCAAACTGAACGAAAAATCCGCCCACCAGTTCCGTCATTTTCGACATGACGTAAATTTCGCTTTTTTTGAAATCCGTGACGATTATGTTTCCGTTCCGGTCTGAAACTGCGCTCGTAATGAGTCCGCTTCCTTTGCCGGTTGCTGCATTTTCTGAAACTGCGCCGGTTGAAATTTCCACCGCGAAAATTTTGCTCCGGTTCGTAACCAGAAGGTAGTCGCCGCCCCAGTTTTTCAGCGCTTCAGGACGGGAAAAAGTTTTTTCGTTTACAAGAACGCCCAGATAGTTTCCTGATTTGTCGAATTCAAAAATTCCGCCGCGAACGCTGTCTGCCACAAAAATTCGTCCGTCAGAAATTGCGATTCCCGTGGGAGATTTCAGGCCTGAAAATCCGTTTACTTTTTCGCCGAAATGAAACAACGGTTCGCCTTCAGGATCAAAAACCACCACGCGGCTGTTTCCAAAATCCGTGACGTACACGTTGCCGAATTCGTCTTCAGCCAGATACTGCGGGCCAATCATCTGACCGTTTCCGCGACCTTTTGAACCGAAATATTTTATGAACCGTCCGTCCGCGTTTAAAATTGCAATTCTGTCGCCTGCACTTTCTGAAACCGCCAGATTTCCGTTTTTAAGCCTGATTACGTCAACCGGCCTGTCGAATCCGTTAAGCGGTCCGCGGTTTCTTTTTACGACCGTTCCGTTTACGTCGAATTGCAGAAGTTCGTTCGTGCCGTAAGAAACGACCCAGATGCTTCCGTCGGAATTTGCCAGGGAAGAAATGGGCTGACTGTAAATTAAATTTTTGCCGTTAATGTTTTCGTACGCGCCTGATTCGGTGAAACGCTGATTGAATCCGCTTTCGTAGTCGGTTATCCGCCTGTCGCTGACGATTTCGATCCGGTTCTGAAGCAGAAGTCCGCCGTAACCTGAATCCGCTGCATAATTCCACTGCTGAAGCGCCGCGCCTTCGATTCCTGCACGATAATACGCTTTTCCCAGCCAGTCCAGAATCAGATTTTCGCCCGGAAGATATGAAAGCGCCTTTTCAAATTCCAGAATTGATTCGTTAAATGCTCCGCGATAATAACTCTGCACGCCACGACGGAATTCTTCTTCCGCGAAACCGGAATTCGCCGACCGCGTAGTTCTGTCTTCGTTCCGCACCGTGTCCTGCAAATTCGACTGGGATGACGCGCCAAAAATCAGCAAACCAAAAAAAACAACAAAAAAAATTCTCTTCATTCTAAAAAATCCTACGATTGTGCGTTTTGAACTTCCTGCAAATGCTCTATTATTATCGGATTTGAAGAGTCGATTTTTACTGCCCTTTCAAGATATTTTTTTGCTTCCGAAAAAAGTCCCATTTTAAAATAAACCCAGCCCAGACTGTCCAGACACGCCGCGGATTCCGGGGAAATGTCCAGCGCTTTTTTGCAGCAGCTCAATGCTTTTGCCAGATCTTCGCCCTGACACGCCAGAACGTAGCCCATTCCGTTCAGCGCAGTAGAATTCGATTCGTCTTCCGCTAAAGAACGTTTGTAATAACTCAAACTGATGTCCGCCTTTCCTTCTTCCCACGCCAGAAACGCCAGCGATGCATAAACCGATGAAGTCCTGTAGCCCGCGTCCAGAAGTTTGTTCAGCTCAAATTCGCAGAGTTTTTTTCGCCCCGTAACGCTGTAAATCACCGCCAGAAGGTAACGGCACTGAAAATATTTTTCGGAATTTTCGCCGGAATCGTCATCGTGCGCAGAAGTTACAACCTGCTCCAGATACAAAAGCGCATCATCGTATCGCTTTAAACGCAGATAGCAGAGTCCGATGTAGTACGCCATTTCCAGATCGTCCGCGCCTGAATCGTCGGGCAGTGAAAGAAAATACGCCAGGGACGCAGAATATTCGCCCTTGTTGTAAAGTGAAATTCCGCTCGTCAATAAATTTTCTTCTGCCATTTTTTGCCGCCTTTTGAAGTTTTTTAAACGACGAAAGAATAATCGTTTTTTTGCAAAATTGCCATAGTCGGTTCGGATTTTACCGCGCACACCGAAACGAATCCGTTTTTTACCGCGAAACCGTCGGAATTTTCCGCACCGAAAGAAAACGCACGATTTTCACCGCCGCAGGTTGAAAATTTTTTGCCGCATGATTCGCTCAGGGAAATTTTTTCCACGTAACGCCGATTCGACGGAACTGAAATTTTCGCGCCGCGATATTTTTTTACGGCAGGAGCATTTACATTCACGAACTGCATTTTTGTCAGCCGGTTTTCGTCCAGTTTTACGGAATTTCCGCACAATTCAAGCAGAACGTCCAGATTTTTCAGCGCAAATTCCGCCAGATTTTCAAAATAAA
Organism: uncultured Treponema sp.; assembly: GCA_964483515.1. Lineage (GTDB taxonomy): Bacteria > Spirochaetota > Spirochaetia > Treponematales > Treponemataceae > Treponema_D. The sequence goes on along the minus strand of CAZACA010000034.1, from coordinate 6,645 downwards.
ATTCGCCGCTTCTGTCGTCATCGTCACGCGAATCAGAATCCACGCTCAGCGCCACGGAAGGCAGGCCGAAAAGCGACGCATAACGGGCAGCACCGCAGGTTCCTGAATAAACGACATCCGTTCCCAAATTCGCGCCGTGATTTATGCCGGAAATTACCGCATCGATTTTTTCGCCCAAATATCCGCCGTTCAGCGCCGAAAGCACGCAGTCCACGGGAGTTCCGCAGATGGAAAAAGATTTTACGCCGCTCCAGATTTTTTCTTCGCGGAATTCCAGCGGAACACCCACCGTAATCTGACACGAAACGCCTGACCTGTCGGATTCCGGAGCCACCACGAAAATTTTGTGATGCACTTTAAGGGATTCCACCAGAGCCGAAATTCCTTCCGCGCGGATTCCGTCGTCGTTGGTCACCAGAATGTTCATAAAAGGTGAACTCCTTCCACGCTGTGAACTTCGTAACAATTCGCCGCAAAACCGAAAATCCGTTCGTATTCGCTTAATTTTTCCTTATATTTTTCGACGTCGCCGTTCCGCAAAATCGTGTACACGCCCCTGCCGAATCCTTTGCCCGTAATTCGTCCGCAATTCACCGGATTTCGTAAATCATCAGGATTTTCGTCCAGTTCGCCCACGCGCTTTAAAATCCAGTCGATTTCAGGGCAGGAAATGTCATAATTCTGCATATTTTTGTGGCTGCTGTTCACCGCACGCGCAAAAGAAGAAAAATCGTCTTTTTTTATGGCTGAAATGCAGTCCAGAACGCATTTGTGTTCGCCCATGATGCACAGAAGACGCCGCTTTACTTCTTCGGAAACGACGCTGAGCACTTCGTTCACTTCGGTTTTGTCCGATTCGTAATGCCATCCGCCGAAAAAATTCGCGTTCCGTTCCTTCAGTTCGCCCAGAAGAAGCACGTTTTCAGGCTGCATGAGGCTGTCTTCGTTCCATGTAACGATTCGCGGAACACTTGCATCTGTTAAAATTACGGTTTTGTCGCTGAATCCGAAGGGAATCAGTTCACAGTCGCGCCTGGCGTAATCGGTCAGCACCAGATTTCCCGGTTTTGAATAAATCGCCGCAAAGGAATCCGCGGAATAATTTTCCGTTCCCAGAAAATTTTTGTTTGCGCGCTCAAGGATTTTTAAAATTTCGTCACGACCGCATTTTGTGCCGCAAATTTCGTTTATTACCCAGACTGCCGCAATTTTTATCGCCGTCGTAATTCCGAATCCTGCCGACGGAAGAATGTCAGAATAAATCGTGAAATCAATGCCCTTAATCGGAAATCCGCCGCTGGAAAAGCCGAAAATTACCGACTTCAGCGCATTCGCCCATTTGTCTTCCTTGCGAAGTTTCAGCGAACACAGATTCGTGTGCTTTTTTTCGTCCAGCTGAACAAAATTAAATTTGAATGAAGTGTCATCGCGCAGGGAACCGGCAACATAAACGGGAAGATTCACCGCCATGGATAAAGTTTTGTCTTTAAAAAACCAGGAATGCTCTCCGGCAAGGTGAAAGCGTCCTGGTGCTGTGGCAACTGCATCGGGCTTTTTGCCGTATTCCTTCAAGTGCTCAGCAACGACTTTTTCCATGATAATCCCATCCCCAATTTTTGTTGAATTTTTTCATATGTATAGGTAGAATGATACGATGATTCACCCGATTTATCAAGTTTTTTGTACAATCTTTTCCGCGCTGTCGGAATCGGCTTCCATTTCCAACGAATTTCTTTTGTTCGGCTCGCCATTTTCTGCGCTGATTTGCCTTTCACCCCTTTACATTGCCTTTTATAACGCAAAATCTTACAGGGAATCGGCTTTTATTTTCGGATTACAGACGTTTTTGGTGCATCTGACGTCGAGTTTCTGGCTGGCGAATTTCCGCGGATTTGCTTTTTTTACTCTGGGCGCGAGTGCTCTGGGAACGGCGGCGGAAGGAGCGTTGTGCGGAACGATTCTGTACGCTTTTCCGTCGAATTTCTGCGCTGAAAAAAATCTCCGCGAAAAATCAGGACTGAATCAGGGCGGAATTCTGCTGCGGATTCTGTGGTTTTCAGCCGGATGGATTTGCTACGAATTCATAAAATCGTCGGGAACGCTGGGCTATCCCTGGGGGACGCTTTCCATGGCGGCGTATCATGCAAAAATTTTCACGCAGATTTCCGACATAACGGGAACTTTCGGCGTGTCGTTTCTGTACGCGATTTTTTCGGCGGTTGTGGCGGAAGGAATTCTGCTCTGCGGAAAAAATTTCAGCGCGGAAGAAAAAAAATTCGCCTTTGACCGATTTTTTTATGCGTTTAAAATCGTAATTTTTCTTTTTGCGCTGGCGGGAATTTACGGAACGGTGCAAATTCTTTATCCGCGGACGGCTGAAAAAAATTTCTGGGGCGTAATCGTTCAGCAGAATGTGGATCCGTGGGAAGGCGGCGACGAAAAATCCATCGAAATTTCCATGCGGCTCACGGAGGAATCACTGAATGCGTTAAAAAATCAGGGAATCCGTGCGGACATCGTAATCTGGAGCGAAGGCGTGCTTTCAAAAAATTTTCCACAGGCGCGGAAATTTTATTCCTGGTACCCGGAAGACGAAAGCCTGGAAGATTTCATAAAAAAAGCGCAGGTTCCTTTTTTAATCGGCGGCGGCACGACTTTTGACCGGAGCAGAAAAAAACGCGGAAACAGCGCAATTCTGTTCGACAGGGACGGAAAATTCGCGGGAAGCTACAACAAAATTCAGCTCGTTCCTTTTGCAGAACGAATTCCTTTTGACGAAAATCCGCTCATGCAGCTTTTCATGGAAAAAACGGCTGGATTTTCTTCGGCACTTACGCCCGGATTTCAGTACGTAACGTTTGAAATTCCCGTCAACAGAAACAAAAATTCGCCGACTCCGCTGAATTTTGCGCGGGAAAAATTTGAATCGGTGGAACTGGACGAAAACGGAAAATCGGACGCAAAAAAATCCGCGGAATTTCTGGAAAATCCTGCAAAAAATCCGCGTTCATTCGTGAAATTTTCCACGCCGATCTGCTTTGAAGACGCTTTTCCGTCGGTCTGCGCGAAACTTTTTAACGCAGGAAGCGAAATTTTCATCAACATAACGAACGATGCATGGAGCAAAACCCGTTCGGCGGAAATTCAGCATTTTATTGCGGCGAGTTATCTGGCGACGGAATTCAGGACGACTCTGGTGCGTGCGGCAAATGCAGGTTTTTCGGTGGTGGTGGATCCGGCGGGCAAAATTCTGTGGCACCTTCCGCTTTTTGAAGAAAAATCTGCGGCGGTGGAAATTCCGGTTTTTGCGCGGCGACATACGATTTTTTCGGTCTGGGGAAACTGGTTCTGTGCGGCGGCGATTTTTTTCGTGCTGCTTTACATAATTTTTTCGATTTTGCGGAGGGCGAATGAAAACCACGACTTATCTGGGAATTTTGCGGACACTTTCCACGCTTTTTTTTGCGGCGGCGATTTTTGCAACAAAAAATGAAGGCACGAAATATTTTCAGGCGGCTTTTTGCGTGGCGTCGGGATGCATTCTGGGCGGATTTCACGGAGCGGGCGCGGTGGGAATTTTTATGATTTTTTTTGCGGCGAAAAACGGATTTCAAAGCATTTTTTCAGGTTACGGCGGAACTCTCTGGGGACTTTTTCTGGGTGCGGCGGCGGCGGGATGCTTTTCGGGGCTTCCTTCTGCGTTTGAAAAATTTCCTCCTGAAAAAAAACTTGCGCTGAAAATTTTTTCCGGTGCGGCGGCGGGATTTGCGTGCTACGTCGTTTCGGTTTTTATTTTCCGGCGTGATTTTTTTGCGGACGAAATTCCTGCCATGATTCTGCTTTTGCCTGAAGCGTTTTCGGTCTGGCTGATTTCGATTCTGGTTCGGCCCGTACTGGCGCGAAAAATTTATCCTCCGTCAAAGGAAAAGGAAGAACTGGCGGAACTCATGGAAAAATTAAAGTAGTTTTTTTGTCGCACCGTGATACAATAAAAAAAATTGATT
>CAZACA010000034.1:0-2541 GCA_964483515.1 uncultured Treponema sp. | reverse complement strand
GGAAAAAAAATAAAACGCCCTGTTGATTGCAGGACGTTTTTTTTATTATGCGGAAATTTTTTTTGCGGAATTTCAGCAGTCGCAAATCGGTGTGAAAGTTTCCGCCTTGAGGGAAGCGCCGCCGATCAGTCCGCCGTCAATGTCCGGTTGCGCCAGAAGTTCCTTTGCGTTGGACGCTTTCATGGAGCCGCCGTACTGAATGATGATTTCGTCCGCCACCCGCTGATTGTAAAGTTTTGCGATGTATCCGCGGATGAATTTGTGAATGGCTTCGGCATCGTCAGGAGTTGCAGTTTTTCCCGTTCCGATTGCCCAGACCGGTTCGTAGGCGATCGTTACTTTTTTCATCTGTTCTTCGGTTACGCCTGCCAGATCCGCGGAAAGCTGGAATGCACAAACCTGTTCGGCTTCTCCTGCTTCACGTTCGCTTAAAAGTTCGCCGATGCAAAGGTCAACTTCAAGTCCTTCGTTCAGCGCGCGCCGTACTTTTTTGTTTATGAGTTCATCGCTTTCGCCGATTTCGTGTCGTCGTTCTGAATGGCCCAGAATTACGCACTGCACGCCCAAATCTTTCAGCATTTCCGTGGAAACTTCGCCGGTATGAGCACCGTTGGAAGTCGCCGCAACATCCTGCGCTGCAAGAATGATATTTGAACCCTTTACAACTTGCGAAACCGCATCCAGATAAACGAACGGAACTCCGATCATGAATTTATTCGTTTTTCCTTTGAGGGCAGCAACCAGATCCCCTGCAAGTTTTACTGCTTCCGCCTTGGAAGTGTTCATTTTCCAGTTTCCGGCAATATAATGAGTACGTGCCATAACAAACTCCTAAAAATAGATTTTCCGAGAGTTTACAACAATCAAAAAGTAAAAGCAACCAAAAGGAAAATCCGGTTCTGCTGAAAAAAAATTTCATATTGCAGACAGAATGCAAAAACGATAGAATCCGCCGCAGAAAATTCAGTGCATAAAAAAAGAGATGACCCGAACCTCTCTCAAAGCCCGAGCCATCTCTTCGTCTATGTAATCTCTATCACCTTTACGGCTCGAATAATAAAATAGGCACAATCTGCATGGAATACCATATTTATGGCAATTATTTACCAAATCCATGGTAAATTTCACTTGAATTTCCCATAACCGCGGTTATAATTCATGTATGCGATACAAGGGAAAATTTGTTTTTACGATTTTGGTGTTGCTGACGGTGGCTTTCAACTGTAATGCATCCCAAACTGCTGCAAATGAAGAAATTCCTCTTACCATCAAAGTGTTCAACGACAAGACGAAGGAATTTTCCATCAGTGACATTTCGGACGAAAAATTTGAACTCAGCAAAGGACCCGTCAACCGGCGATTCGACGACGGAAATTTCTGGCTGGACATTGAATTCGACCTGGACACAAAAAACGCTCAAAGCCATTACATTTTCCGCATCGTTCACGATTTTCTGGAATCCGCGGAACTCTACGCAAAAGACGGCGATTCGTTCGTTTTCGTGGGGCGCGCAGGCTACAAGGTTCCGCGGGAAGAAATGAAAATTTTCGACAGAATTCCTGCCATTCCGCTGGAAAAAACCGACGACGAAAATTTGCATCAGCATTTCCGCATGAAAATTTTAAGCCACAGCATGGGAACGATTCAGGTTCGGCTTGTTTCGGAACACAAATTTTTCAACTCGCTGAAAAAAGAATATTTTCTCATCTACATTTTTACGGGAATTTCCCTCTGCATTTTTTCGGTTCTGCTTGCCTGGGGAATTACGCTGAAAGATCCCGTTCACATCTGCCTTGCGTTCGTGTCGCTTTTTTCGGTTCTGTTTCAGCTTCAGCTGAAGGGACTGTCGCAAATTTTATTTAAAGATTTCATGTCGTCCTACAGATTTTCCGGGCGGCTCACGTATTTTTTTGAAAACTGCATAATTCTTTTTCTGACCATGGCGCTTTATTTTATTTTAAAAAAGTACCGCGAAGATTACGTCAAGACCAGGCTCATTCCGCTGATTTTTCAGCTCACGGCAATTTCATTCGTTCTGCTTGCGGTTCTGGAATCGGCTACGGCAACTTTTTACAGTTACTCTACCCTTTCGATCATTACAAAAATCGTTTACGTGTGGTCAATCGTGCTGATTTTCCGCCGCGTGGATGCAATCGCAAAAACAATCATGGGATTCTGGGTACTGGCGAATTTTCTTTCCACCACGTCGCAGTTCGTCCGGATAATCGCCATCAGTTCCAGATCGTTTCCCGTGCGGATTCATTTTGTGGACGAATTCGGATTTTCCTTTTCGATTTTTCTGTGCATCACTTTTCCGATTCTGTACGCCACGATTCTGCGTTTCAAGCGAAGTTCCGCGGAAAAATCCAGACGCATTGCCGAACTTGAAAATTCCGTCGCACGCCTTGAGTCGCAGAAAGAATGCAACACGCGCATCGTAAAAAATCTTGCGGCGATTTCGGGCGTCACCCTCGGAACGGCGGACATTCTTTCGGATTTTTTATTTTCACAAAAAAACGTGGAATCCATAAATTTAATCAA
>CAZACA010000033.1:8738-14631 GCA_964483515.1 uncultured Treponema sp. | reverse complement strand
ACATGACGCGATTCTACCGGCAATCGTTTTTTTTTGCAACCGATGAAAAGTCGTAAAAAAAATCCGTCGGAAAAAAATCCGGCGGATTCGTTCATTCATCGGAATTCTGCTCTAGTCCAGCGCGTGACCTGCGGAACCGAGTACGTCGATGTTTTTGTGCATGTACATTTTTTTGAGTTCTTCCCGTGCAGGACCCAGATATTCGCGGGGATCGAATTTTCCGGGGTTTTCCGCGAAGAATTTCCGGATTGCTGCGGTCATGGCAAGTCGTCCGTCTGAATCGATGTTGATTTTGCAAACTGCACTTGAAGCCGCTTTTCTGAGCTGTTCTTCAGGAATTCCTACTGAATCAGGAATTTTTCCGCCGTACTGTTCGATGATTTTTACGTATTCAACGGGAACGGAAGACGAACCGTGCAGAACGATGGGGAATCCGGGGAGTTTTTCTTCAACGCCTTTAAGAACGTCGAAAGCGAGCGGCGGAGGAACGAGAACTCCATCAGCATTCCGCGTGCATTGTTCCGGAGTGAATTTGCATCGTCCGTGAGAAGTTCCGATGGAAATTGCCAGGGAATCAACTCCTGTTTTTGAAACGAAATCCTGAACTTCTTCGGGCTTCGTGTAGTGGCTTTCCGCAGCGGCAACATCGTCTTCTACGCCGGCAAGAACACCCAGTTCGCCTTCTACCGTTACGTAATCTTTCTGGCTGTGGGCATAATCACAAACCTGTTTCGTAACTTTTACGTTTTCTTCGTAGGGAAGGGCTGAACCGTCGATCATTACTGAAGAAAATCCGTTGTCGATGCAGTCTTTTGCAACTTCAAAATTCGGACCGTGATCGAGATGAAGTACGATCGGAATGTCGCAGCCGAGTTCGTGGGCGTATTCCACTGCACCGCGGGCCATGTTCCGCAGAATGAATTTGTCTGCATAAGCACGCGCGCCTTTTGAAACCTGAAGAATTACAGGTGATTTTGTTTCAACGCAAGCCTGAATGATCGCCTGCATTTGTTCCATGTTGTTGAAGTTGTAGGCAGGAATGGCGTAGTGACCTTTCATTGCCATTTCGAACATGTGTTTTGTGTTCACAAGTCCAATGTCTTTGTAACTAAACATAATTTCTCCTAAAAAGCCTGGATTTCCCGACTTTTTAATTCGCACTTCGCAACCGTGAAAATGCGTATTGATGAATTAAGTCTGCAACGCAAACTTTCAGATAAAAACGGCGTGTCGTGCAGTTTTCATCCCGAACTTTTTGAAAAGATTTCGCTAAGGATAGACCATTTGCTTTCAAAATTCAAGTTGATTTATTTTTTTGCCGGATTCTGCCGTTTCCGCGGAAAAATTTGCCGTAAAAAAAAGTTGAAAATCGAAAAAAATCTGAATAAATTGAAAGAAACGATGATTTGCATTTCGCTGAATTAAAAAAAATACAAAACATTTGACAAAAGGGAAATGTGTAAATATAATGGGCGTTAATTCGACGGATTTTTCCTGCCGGATAAAAAAAATTAAATACTTGACGATAAATTCCAGGTAAATAATCGTATTCAAGGAGTTTTTGATGAAAAAGGGCGTAGTCATTTTAGGTAGCCTGATTCTTGGACTTGCATTCTGCGTTCCAGCAGTAGCTCAGCCAAGTGCTAAGGCTGTTGAAACAATCGTTATCGATAATTTCGATACTGACATGGAATGGTCTTGGGGCGTTCAAGCCAGTCGCTTTATTGTAGACGGCTATCCAATCCTTAAGAAATTTGAAGGAATCCCCAATTCGCTGATTCCCTATCGCAAGGATTCAGACCCGGAGGCGATGGTTCTTGGCGTAAAAGCAAAGTACAACCGAAAAGGCGACAACTGGTTTGAAGTTTTCCCTTCAAAAGATGATTCCGCCTACGAAATTCCTTTTGTAGGAACCGTTACCCAGATTGATTTTTGGGTTTGGGGCGCAAATTACAATTACCGTCTGGAAGTGCTCGTTCGGGATGCCGATGGTCGCGTTCACACTTTGAAAGCGGGCAACCTTATGTTCAGCGGATGGCGAAATGTTATCGTAAATATTCCGGGATACATCCGGCAGCATTCACGATTCCGCTCAGGACGACCTGACATGACTTTCGTAGGTTTCAGAATCCGTTCTGATGCAAACGAAGCCGTTGACGATTATGTAATTTATTTTGACCAGCTGAAATATACTACAAACACCCTCGCCAATGTTTACGACGGATATGCTTTGAAAGATGCTGACTTCGGCGAAGAATCAGAAGAGTCCTCTGGCTCAAATTAAAATAAAGGTGGAAGACAATGAAAAAAATTAGTTTTATAGTTTTAGCTTTGGCAGTAGCTTTTTCAGGATCTGTTTTTGCACAGACTTCAAGCCTTTCAGAACCGGACGCTTCAAATATTGGCAATGACAGTGCGCGACAGGCACTCCGCGAAGTAAGCGTTGACCGTTTTGAACGGGAAGGTTCGTGGAATGTTCATATTTCGCCCGATAACGGAGTAATTTCCGGTCGTCTTTTTGACGGAAGTCCTGCTGCAAAGGAAGAATTAAACGATTCAGACAATCAGCAAATCGAAGATACAAAAGTTCTTGGTGTAAAAGTTGAATTTTTCCGACGTGGCGTAAATTCTTTCTACATTACGGCAGCGCGGCCGATTCCTATTGAAGGCGTTACTAAAACGGTTTCAGTCTGGGCTTGCGGACGAAACATGGGACATCAGATTTGGCTTCTGGTACAGGACTATAACGGCAACAGTTTTGAAATCTGGCTCGGTTCTCTGGAATTCAGCGGATGGAAAAAACTTACTACCGCCATTCCTCCTTCTCCTGATCGTGAACATGGAATCATTCAGCAGAGCGTTTACCACGGCGACAAACCTGGTCTCAGGATCGTTGGTTTCCGCGTAGATTGCAATCCGATGGAAGCACAGGGCGCTTTCTACATGTACCTGGACGATATGCGCGCTGTAACGGATCTTTACGATCTTGAAAATCGCGACGAAGACGACATGATGGATAACTGGTAGTCTGTCGTTTTATTGAAAAACCTTTCTTTGTGTTTTGCGCGAAGAAAGGTTTTTTTTTTGCATTTTTATTTTTTCATGAATACAGCGAATCAATTTTCTTCAGCAGAAGCAAAAAATCTTCTGAATTATCTTTATGAAATCCGCGGAAAAGGAATCGTCACCGGGCAGCACACGCAGACCGTTCCCATGGAAGAAATTTCTTACATAAAGCAGGTTACGGGAAAAGAGCCCAAACTTCGCGGCTTTGAACTTTTGTCATATTCGCCGAACATAAATTATTCTGATGCGTCACCTGAATGCCTGACCGAAGTGGCGGAAAACAAAAATACGGCGGAAGTTGCGCTTGACTGGGCAAAAAAATCCGACGGAATCGTGACTTTTTCCTTTCACTGGTTTTCTCCCCTGGGCGGGCGCGACAAAAGTTTTTACGCAAAAAATACTGATTTTGATGCAGAAAAAATTTTTGCAGAAGATTCTCCGGAGCGGCGGAAATTTTTTTCGGACATGGATGAAATTGCAGGCGTTTTAAAGAAATTCCGCGACGAAAAAATTCCCGTTTTGTGGCGTCCTTTTCACGAAAGTTACGGAACATGGTTCTGGTGGGGCGCAAAAGGTCCTCTGGTGGCGAAAAAACTTTACGAAATGATGTTTGAGCGCTACACGAAATTTCACCGGCTGGACAATTTGCTCTGGGTCTGGAATTCCGACGTAAAGGAATCGTACCCCGGCGATGACAAAGTTGACGTCGTTTCCATTGACGTTTATCTTCCGCAGAAAAAATCCACCGGCTACCGTGCCGAATACGAATCGCTGGTAAAAGCCACATCGGCAGAAAAAGTTTGCGCGCTGGCTGAAGTAGGCTACCTTCCCGACATATCCGTTCTTGAAAAAACAAAAATTCCCTGGAGTTATTTTATGCTCTGGTCAAAAGAATTCTGTATTGGCGAAAAATATAATTCACGGGAAGAACTGAAAAAAATCTACGGCAGCGCGTATTCCATCACCGCATGACCGTTTTCGTTGTTTTATTTGTTTTTTTTTTGTATAATCGCGCCATGTTTAACAGCCTCAAAGGAATCGTCACGCAAAAATCAGTGCAAAAAGTTTTCGTTCAGACGGGCGGAATCGAATGGGACGTTACCGTGCCTGAAAGTTCGCTGGAAAAACTTCCCGGTGTGGGGGAGGAAGCGCGGATTTTCGTTTATCTTCTGCACAACGAAACTTCCATGACGCTTTTCGGATTCGCTACGGAAAACGACCGTTCTCTTTTCTTCGATTTGCTGAAAGTCGACGGAATCGGGCCGAAAGGTGCAGTAAAAATCATGGGAAGCATTTCCACGGAAAAACTGGCGAAAATTCTCGATGAAGACGACGTGGATTCCCTTAAAAAAGTGCCCGGCGTGGGTGCAAAAACTGCGGGAAAAATCATTCTGCAGCTGAAAGGCAAACTTTTCGCGGAAAAAAGCGTTCAGTCTTCGGCGCGGAATTCAGTTCCGTTTCCTGATGCGGTGGATGCCCTGGTTCAGATGGGGTACGACCGGAAAAAAGCGGAAGAAGCGGTTTCCCGTGTGGCTCAAAAACTTTCGGCGGAAAAAGAATTTTCTTCGGCGAGTGAAAGCGTCCGTGAAGATTCAGTGTTCCGTGCGTCAATTCTGGAGCTTTCGCGATGAACAAAAGCGTAACGAACAAAAGCAGGTACAAAAAAAATCCGTCGGAAGAAGACGAAATGAATATGTTTTCGCAGATTGCGTCCCAGGCGTCTGCTTCAATTTCTGACGGCGGAAAATTAAACGTCGTTCGCGCAGAAATTCCTTCCGATGACGACATTCAGGAATCTTCCCTGCGTCCGTCTCATTTGACCGAATTTTTGGGGCAGGAAACCGTAAAGCAGAATCTGAGCGTTTTTATCGATGCGGCACGGCAGCGTGATGAAGCGCTGGATCATCTTTTTTTAATCGGTCCGCCCGGATTGGGAAAAACGACTCTGGCGCAGATTACGGCAAACGAACTCGGTGCGGATTTTAAAGTCACCAGTGCGCCTGCTCTGGAAAAACCGAAGGATCTGGCTGGAATTCTTTCCACGATTACTCCGCGGACAGTTTTTTTTATTGACGAAATTCACCGGCTCAAACCTGCCATCGAAGAAATGCTTTACATCGCCATGGAAGATTACGAACTCGACTGGGTGATTGGTCAGGGGGCGGCGGCGCGGACGGTTCGCATTCCAATTCCGCATTTTACCCTTGTGGGCGCGACGACAAAAGCCGGAATGGTTTCAAGTCCGTTAATCAGCCGTTTCGGAATAATTCAGCGGTTCGATTTTTACACGAAGGAAGAACTTTCGGCGATAATTCATCGTTCAGCGAAAATTCTGGGCGTGCGCGTGGAAGAAGATGCTTCACTTTTAATGGCTGAATGCTCCCGCGGAACTCCCCGTGTTGCAAATCGTGTTTTGCGCCGGATGCGTGATTTTGCGCAGTTTCAGGGAGAAAAATCCGTGACCATTTCCGTGGTAAAAAAAGGTCTTGAGCGTCTTGGAATCGATTCACTGGGGCTGGAAAAATACGACCGCGAAATTCTTTCGGCAATAATCGAAAAATTCGGCGGAGGACCTGTGGGCGCGGAAACTCTGGCAATTTCCATCGGCGAATCCATGGACACGCTGGAAGATTATTACGAGCCTTATTTAATTCAGTGCGGACTTTTGCAGAGAACGCCGCGGGGACGAATTGCCACGGAAAAAGCCTACGCGCATCTGGGACTTTCCGCCATGAAAAAAAATGAACCCGCGCTTTTTGATTTTTGAAGGAAATTATGAAAACAAAAGATTTTTATTTCGATTTGCCGCCGGCTAATCGGGCGAGTG
>CAZACA010000033.1:0-8638 GCA_964483515.1 uncultured Treponema sp. | reverse complement strand
GATTTGCCGCCGGACCTTGTAGCGCAAAAACCGTCCGGAATCCGCGGAGACGACCGTCTTATGGTTCTGGAAAAAAACGGCGGAAAAATTCTGCACCGCACCATGGCTGATCTGGTTTCCCTTGTGGAACCGGGCACGCTCATGATTTTCAATGACAGCAAAGTCCGTCGAAGCCGTTGCTACGGAACGAAAATTTCTTCAGGCCGCGAACAGGAATTTATGTTTTTGAATCAGATTTCTCCTGCCCTTGACGAATGGAACGTAATGGTAAAAGGCGCAAAAAAAGTAAAGGGCGGCGCACGGTACAAATTTCCCGACGGAAGCGAAGGCGAAATCGTTCAGGACGAAAAAAACGACGGCACCGAATTCCGCTTCATAAAATTTCCTTTTGCCCTTACTGAAGAATGGTTCGAGCGCAACGGTCACATTCCCCTTCCGCCGTACATCCGCAGGGAAGACGACGACACCGACAGCGAGCGTTACCAGACGATTTACGCAAAGGAAACCGGAAGTGCCGCGTGTCCTACCGCCGGTCTTCATTTTACGGACGAAATTCTTTCCGCGCTGAAAAATAACGGCGTTGATCTGGAATGGATTACGCTTCACGTGGGGCTGGGAACTTTTCTTCCTGTCCGCAGCGAAAACGTGGAAAATCACACCATGCACGAAGAAATTTATACCGTTTCCGACGATGTGGCGCAGAAAATAAATTCGGCAAAAAAAGAAGGCAGGCCGGTTCTTGCTGTGGGAACGACGAGCGTGCGGACTCTGGAAAGTTCAGCGGACGAAAACGGAATCGTTCAGGGAGGAACCCGCGCAACCAGGATTTTTATGTATCCGGGCTACACTTTTAAAGTCGTTGACCAGATGTTTACGAATTTTCACACGCCCGAAAGCACGCTGATTATGCTTGTGAGCGCATTTGCCGGCAGGGAAAACATCCTTTCGGCGTACAAAACCGCAGTGGAAAACCGCTACAGATTTTTTTCGTACGGCGACGCCATGCTCATAAAATAATTACATCAGCTGTTCCAGGGAATTCCGCATCAGGTTTAAAAACTGGGCGCGCAAAATTTTTCCGTATTCCACGTTTTCGTTCTGCCTTACGAAAATTTCTTTTGCTTCGTCGATTATTTCGTCGATTTTTTTTCCTGAAAGGGGCAGACGCGTTCCGATTATTTTGTTTTCCAGGTCGGGGGAGTAGAAAAAAACTTTGCCGGCGTACGTTATGCGGATATTTGCCACCATTCCCCGCTGAGTGTCCACCAGAAAAGCAAACGCCGCGGAAAATTCGTTCAGCATTCCCGAAGGCCCCACGCGTTTAAAAATCTGAATTTCCCATTCGTCCAGCGGAATCCGCACTTTCGTCAGAATGAATTTTTCCGGAACCGACTTGAATTTGTTCAGCGGAATGAAAATCGTTTCGTCAGGACTTTTTAATTCCAGCCGTGCATTCAGCGACAGAAGCGGTGCCATGAGCGTGTGAAAAATTCCTTTTGCGCAGATGTTTCCGCCCAGAGTTCCCATGTTGCGCACAGGTTCCGTGGCGATGGACGAAGCGGCTTCCAGAAGAATTCTCGGCAGTTTCTGTCCGCCGCTGGAAATTAACTCTGAAATCGTTACTGCGCTGCCGAATTCCATGTAGCGTTCTTTTTTTTCGATCTGCCTTAATTCAGGAATTCCACGGAGCGACACCGATTTTTCGCCGATTTCGCGGATTTCAGTGCATCCCGAAAGAATTTTTATTCCTTCCACGCTTTTTATGTGGTAAAAAACGTCGGAAAGGGATTTTGACACGAAAACAGTACTATTTTTTTGCATGGGTTTCCCTTCCTTCGCGGGTGTGCTTTTCGGCAACGGCATAAAGAATTCCGTTGATGAGCGCCGTAAAATCCGTGCAGCACAAATCAAGATTTTTTATGGAATCGTAAATTTGCGCGGGCGTGGGGCGATAATATTTTTTTAAAATCGAATATGCGGTAAAAAATTTTCCGGCGTTGCAATATCCGCACAAATCAATTCCGGCCTGGGCGAATCCCACGGAAATGTCGCGGAAATCCGGCGTAGTTTTAAAATGTTCCAGCGTAACGATCTTGCAGTCGCGGGCAACTCCCACGGGAATCAGGCAGCTTTCCACGGCGTTATCGTCCAGAAGAATCATGCAGTTTCCGCATTTTCCCTTTCGGCAGCCGCATTTTACCGAATAAAGTTTTTCCCGCCGCAGGATGGACAGAAGCGGTTCGGCAGGTTCGGCAGAAACGATTATTTTTTCGTCATTGAGGTAGAGGGGAATTTTCATTCTGTGCTTCCTCCTTTTTTTGCATTTCTTTCTGTTCGCGGATCCGTCGTTTTTCTTCGCGGATTTTTTTGTAAAGGGTTTCCGTGGTGAGCGGAAGTGAATTGATGGTGCAGTTCAGTGCCTGAGTGAGCGCCTGGGTGTACGCAGCAGGAATCACCTGATAAATCAGTTCGCCGATTTGGGACGGATCTTTTTCGGACTGCATGAAAGAAATTTTTAAATTCGTGCATTCCACGCGGTCGTCTTCCAGCAGGGACGAAAGGACTTTTTCAAGCCCGAGTTTTATCGTGGAAGTTGCCGCCTGAGTGTTCAAAATTTTTCCGCCGTTTACGATTACGTTTATTCCGCGGATTTCTTCCCGGTACGTGCACAGATTTATTTCCAGTTCCACGGCAGCCGCCACAAAAGAAGTCGAATGAAAGGGATGACCTGAAAATTCCGCGAAATTCCATTCGTTCTGCGCCGAAGTCCTTTTTTTGACTGTAACGGGAAAATTTTCCTTCGATTTTTTTTTCTTCAGCGCGACGCAGCATTTTTTCAGCAGGGAAGTCATTATGCTTACGTTGCTGTAAACGTTTTCAGGCGTGGGCGGTTCTTCTCCGTTTTTAAAAACCGAATTGATTTTTACCGTTAAAAAAGGCGTGTCCAGAATTTCCGCGGCAGTTTCAGCCCAGATTTCGTGAATGGATTTTGAAATCGGCAGGCAGTGAATGGTCAGGACGCCTTCGCTTTCCATGGTCACTTCCAGGGAATGAACCGACTGCTGCAAATCCGAGCCGTAGTAGCCCGTTCCTTCAAAAGCGCACGCAAGTCCGATTCCGCGCATGGGCGACGAAAACGACGAAACGTATTCTTTCGGTTCAGCGTATGCACTCCAGTTTTTCGCGTCCAGCTGATACGACGAATATTTTCTGATTAAGTCCCCGGATTTTGAAAGCGCTTCCATGGTTTCGCCGAATTTTTCAATGTCAAACGAAAATTTCGGTTCCGCGCGCTTTTTTTTCGCTGAATCTTCGTGCAGAAAATTCCTGAGACGAACTTCCACCGGCGTCAGATTGCAGAAATTTGAAATCTGATTCATGTGATTTTCCATGGCAAAAAACGACGCTGAATCAATCAGCTGAATGTCCACGGATGAAGGCGGATTTGCTGAACTTCGCGCAGTTGCCGTAACCGAAACGTTTTTCGGACTGTAGCAGCCGCACGACGCAATCACCAGCCGGTCAACGATTTCCTGGGCAAAAGGATTGTTGAATCCTGCATCCATTTCGATTTTTATTTTTATTGCAAGAATTTCGCCTTTTTCACTGAATGCGCTTTTCGTGGTGGAAACGATGGGCTGCATGGTGTTTAAAAATTTTTCCTGTTCGCTTCGGGAATAGACGAGTTTTACGGGCCTGCCGGTTTTTTTCGCCGCCACCGCTGCCTGACACGCAATAATCGAATTGTACCAGATGCTGTTTGTTCCGCGGTTTGTGGAAGTGGTTTTCTGAATGGTAACGTTTTCGCCCTTTATGGAAAAAGCCTGGCACGCAATTTTCCGCAGATTCGTGAGCCATTGTGTGGGCGTAGAAATAAAAAGCGTGTTATCTTTCCACTGGCAGACTGCACCGTTGGGTTCGCCGTAATCAGGAATTTTCAGCGCATAATTCCATTCGCTTTCGATGGTTTTGTACGCGGAAGAAAAAAATTTTTCCATTTCGTCAGTTCCGTCCGCAGAATTTTCCGGATTTTTTTCAGCCGGATTTTCCGCGGATTTTTCAAAGCATTCACCGAATTTTATTTCGCGCTCGGCAATCTTGTCGGAAAAAATTTTCTCCTTGAATTCCTTGAGCGTTTCGTCGTGATGTTTTTTTTCCGCGGAATCTTCAGGCAGATAGTCTTCGATGGTTTTTTCGTCCACGGAAACCGAAATTTCGTCCAGCAGCCGCAGAAGTTCGCCTTCGTCAGGGCCCGCCAGAAGTGCAAGGGGTTCGCCCGGATACGAAACGTTTCCTTCGCAAAAAAGCGGAATTTTTTTGTGGAATAAATCGACCAGATTCGTGCCGGGAACGTCCCGCGCAGTAACCAGAACGTAACCTTCAGGCAAATCGGGGTGGGAAACCGACTTTACGATTCCCTTTGAAACCGGACTGCGCACGGTAACCGCATAAATCATGTCGGGAAGTGAAATGTCGCTGTAAAATTCCTTCTGAAATTCGACTTTTCGTTTTGCCGCGGATTTTCTAGGCATGATATTTTTCTCCGGTTTTTTTTACGCATTCAATAACGCGCGTCGTCATTTCGTCAGTCATGTCGGGCCAGAGGGGAAGGGAAATGGTCTGAAGGAATTTTTCTTCCGCGTTGGGAAAATTTTCCTTCGTGAAATCATCGTAAAGATTTTTCCAGTACGAAAAATGAAAAAGCGGAATAAAATGCATGCTGATTCCGATTCCCATGTCCTGAAGTTCCCTTGCAAAAACGTTCCGGTCGCATTTGAGCGCGTCCAGATTCAGCCGCAGAAGATAAAGATGATTTGCGTCGCCTTTCGATGTGGGCGGAATTTTTACGAAATCCATTTTTGAAAAAGAATCGTTGTATTTTTTTACGTGAATTTTCCGCTTTCTGTCGAATTCACCGGCTTTTTTCAGCTGAACCCGTCCGATGCACGAAAGGATGTCCGGCAGGTTGCTTTTAAATCCCGGCGCGATTATGTCGTATTCCCAGGATGCTTTCTGCGAAGTGTAGCGGTCCCATGCGTCGCGATTCATTCCGTGGAGCCGCATTTTTTTTATCCGGTCAGCGATTCTGTCATCGTCCGTGGTAACCATTCCGCCTTCGCCCGTAGTGATTGTTTTTGTGGCATAGAACGAAAAAATTCCTGCATCCCCCAGACTTCCTGCAAATCCGTCTTCAGTTTCGCTGGGAAAAGAATGGGCACAGTCTTCGATTATTTTTACGCCGTATTTTTCTGCAATTCCGCGGATTTTTTTCATGTCGCACACATTTCCTGCAACGTGAACCGGAACGATTGCCGCAACTTTTTTTCCCCGGGGACTTTTCAGGATTTCTTCGATTTTTTCAGGGTCGATTCCGTAGGATTCTTTTTCAATGTCCGCAAAAAAAACTTCAGCCCCCAGATGACGCGCGCTTGCTGCCGTAGAAACAAAAGTGTAGGGCGTCGTAATGACTGCATTTTCCCTGCCGATTCCGCACGCTTCCATTGCCAGAATCATTCCGCTCGTGTTGCTGTTCACCGCCAGGGCATGACGCACTCCGATTTTTTCTGCGAATTCCGCTTCAAATTCGTGAGTTTCGCTGCCGGTGGTAAGCCATCCGCTCCGCAAAACTTTTATGCACGCTTCTTCTTCTTCGCGGGAAATGGACGCCTTGAAAAAAGGAACCTGAATTTTTTCGTCTGTCATTTTACAAAACCACCTTGCTTGAATTTTCCATGCTGATTCTGCCGGATTCTCCTTCGTTTCTGTAGAATTCGTCCAGACTGGGAAAAGCGGAACGAAGAATTTTTTTCAGTTCGCCTGAATTTCTGTAGATTTCCTGATTTTCCGCGGAAAAAAAACACACGGGCGAAAGTTTTTCCAAAAGTTCATCCAGACAGAAATTTTTGGGCGGAACGTTCGTCAGTTTAAGGATTTTTTTGTATTCCGTGGGCTGCGGATTTTCTTCGTCAAGCCAGAGGGGTTCGTTCAGCCTTTCTCCGCGACGTGCACCGATGATTTTTATCTTGATTTCCTTTTCCGGCACGAATCCTGAAAATTTTATGACCTGCCTTGCCAGATCGATGATTTTTATCGGTTCGCCCATGTCCAGAAGATACGAAAAGCCGTTTTTTCCCACGCCGCCGGTCTGAAGGACAAGGGAAACTGCTTCGGGAATGGTCATGAAAAACCGCTGCATTTTCGGGTCTGTAACGGTGACGGGTCCGCCGTTCTGAATCTGTTCCATGAAAATCGGCAGAATTGAACCGCGGCTTCCCAGAACGTTTCCGAACCGCACGAACATGAAATTCTTGTTTCTTGCAGATTTTTCCGATTTTTCCGCCGCCGCCAGCAGGAGTTTTTCGCATATCATCTTGCTTGCACCGTAAACGCTCACCGGAGAAACCGCCTTATCCGTGGAAATCAGGACGAATTTTTCTACCGGAAATTCCAGCGATGCATCCAGCAGATTTTTCGTTCCAAAAACATTGTTTTCGATTGTCGCCACGGGATTTTCTTCCATCATGGGAACGTGTTTGTACGCCGCGCAGTGAAAAATTACGTCGGCATGAGTGTGGGAAATAATATAACGGACGTATTCCCGATCTTTCATGTCGCCGATTATGGGAACCACCGACGCTTTCTGTCCCACGCCTTCGCCCTGAAGCACGTGGAGTTCGCGGTAAATGTTCACGATGGAATTTTCGCCGTGACCGAAAAGATAAATTCGTTCCGCGCCGCCTGAAAGAAGCTGACGGGAAATTTCGCTGCCGATGGAACCGCCCGCGCCCGTAACCAGAACCCGTTTTCCGCGCAGGTAGGAAAGGCTTTTTTCCAGCGGAATGGTTACCGGAGTCCTTCCCAGAATATCCAGCGGATTTATGTCCCGCGCCTGAATCATGTGGGCATTTCCGTCGGTAATCTGACTCACGGAAGGAAGAATTTTTATTTTGACGAAGCCGCATTTTTTCAGCGCATCGAAAATTTTCCTGATTCGTTCCACCGGCGCACTTGGAACTGCAATTACTGCCTGATCAAGCGGATCCACCCGAAGCGCACCGGCTACATCTTCCACCGGCCCCAGAACAGGAATTCCGTCGATTTTCGTGCCCGCCAGATTCATGTCATCGTCCAGAAACGCCGTTACCGTACCGAAAACTTTTTTTTTGGCGATGTCGTCTGCTATCATCTGCCCCGCGAAACCGGCACCGATTATGTAAAGCCTGCCTTCTGTCTTGTTCATTTTCCCCTCGACCGCATTTTACCACACGAAATTCGTTTCTTCAATTTGCCGCGCCCTCACCGTCAGTCCGTTTTTTCCTGAAATTTTTCCGCGGATTCCGACAGGGACGAAATTTTTTTTACTTCATTGATGAATTCTTCCAGATTGTTGAACTGCCTGTAAACGCTTGCAAACCGGATGTACGCCACTTTGTCCACGGAATAAAGCCGCTTCAGCACGATTTCGCCCAGGTCTCCCGTGGAAATTTCGCGGTTCTGCTTTCCCGTGTCGTAGGCTTCGTCTTCGATTTCGTTTACGATTATGTCGATCATGTCCGCAGAAACCGGCCGTTTTTCCAGCGCGCGTTCAATTCCCTTGGAAATTTTTTTCCTGTCGAAAGGCTGACGCCGTTTGTCGCGCTTTATGACCATAAAAGGCATTTCTTCGATTTTTTCATAACTTGTGAACCTTTTGCCGCAGGAAACGCATTCCCGCCGTCGACGTATGCATTCACCGTTTGCCATTTGCCGCGATTCGGTTACCCTGTCGTCGAAACTTCCGCAGTAGGGGCATCTCACTTTTTTTCTCCGTGGTGAAAATTTCCGCGGACGACGGAAAATCATCCGCAGAAATTTACGCTAAAAAATCATTACGATTATTTTTGATACAAGAACGATTGAAACGAGCGCCAGAGGATAAGTTGCCGCATACGCCGATGAAACTTCGTCCGTGCCAGCCGTTGCAATCAGCGTACCGAGCGCCGGAGTACTCGTCATTCCGCCCGTAATCGAACCCAGATTGTTGAAAATGCTCAGCTTGAAAACGTATCGTGCAATCACGTAGCCCACCACCATGGGAACGGTTGTCATGATTGCGCCGTAAATGAAGTAAGAAATTTTTACGTTTGAAACGAAATTTACGCCGCCCGGAACTCCCGCACCGATTAAAAACAGGACGAGACCAAGTTCGCGCATGAAATTCAGCGTCTGCTTTGAAATCCGGCAGTCGAGATGACCGATGTGCGCAAAATGACCCACGATTAAGCCTGCTACCAGAGTTCCGCCGGAATTTCCCAGGGAAAAGTTGATTTTGGGGATTTTTATTGCACCGATCAGGCAGCCGAGCGCCACGGAAAGGAAAAACGGAAAAAATCCGAATTCTTCCAGCTGCACGAGCTTGCATTTCGGTTCAGGAATGATGATGGAATTTGCCGCGTGAAAATGCTCCCGTTCCTTTGCAATGTCGACTTTCAAAATCTTCGGAACAATCTGCACGAAAATCACGACGCCCAGAACGCCGTAAAGGTAAGCGATTCCGTAGCCCGCGCTGATTGCGTCTGCGTCCACGCCCGGAACTTCTTTTGCCGCAGAAAATCCCGGAGTGCTTGTAAGTCCGCCCGTTAAAAGACCGGCAGCCATT
>CAZACA010000032.1:0-14851 GCA_964483515.1 uncultured Treponema sp. | reverse complement strand
CCGTAACCTGCAAGAAATTTTTTTCAGCCATTAAACCGGATGCTCATGGCAAATCCGATTACATTGCATAAACCTGAATCCGCTCCAGTTCGTCTTTAACTTGTTTTTCTGTCAGGCACAAATCATAATTCGTCTGCAGGTTAATCCAGAATTCCGGGCCTGTTCCGAAATATTTTCCCAGTCTCAGTGCCGTGTCCGAAGTGATTGCCCGGGTTCCTTTTATAATTGAATTTATTCTTGCTGCCGGAACAAACAATTCAACTGCAAGCCGGTTCTGACTTATTTTCATTGGTTTCAAAAATTCTTCAAGTAAAATTTCGCCTGGAGCAATCAGATTTTTTTCCCTCATGTTTGTACCCCTTAAATCAATGATAATCTGTAATTTCAACGTCAAATGCATCTGCTTCTTCCCATCTGAAACAGATTCGCCACCGGTCATTTATACGGATGCTGTACTGACCTTCACGATTTCCTTTGAGTAACTCCAGATGATTTGCAGGCGGAATGCGTAAAGTATCAATCCTTATCGCAGCAGCAATCATATCAAGTTTTCTCAGGGCAACTCTTTCTATTGCTTTAAATTTCCGGTTTTCACCGGTTGTATACAATTCTTCCGTATCTTTGCACCTGAAAGATTTTATCATGCGCTTATTGTAATGTCGCATTAAGTAGTGCGCAAGAAGTCCTTTCCGCAAATTCAGCCTGCGGTAAAAAAAATCAACGCATTGTCGGCTGCCGTTTTCAGGCGGATTTTTATTTTCTGCGGACGGTGAATTCTGCGTGCGGGGCGCTTTTTTTCAAGTCGTCGCGCTTTTTGTATTTTTTGTACAGAACTTCCTGAACGCGCACGCTTTCTTCCTTTTTGCCCGGATTTTCCTGCGTCCATGTTCCGTCGCTCTGCAGCCTGTGACTTTTTACGTTGTCCTCAAAATAAAGCATTAAAATTTCCTTTACCGATGCGGCAACTTTTTCGTCAGTCACGGGGAACATCAGTTCAATCCGCCTGTCCAGATTCCGTTCCATCCAGTCCGCGCTGCTTAAATAAATTTCGTTCGCTCCGCCGTTCTGAAAGAAAAAAATCCGCGAGTGTTCCAGATAACGGTCGACGATGCTCACCACGCTGATGTTTTCGCTCAAATTTTTTACGCCCGGCACAAGGGTACAGATTCCGCGGACGTTCAGCTGAATTTTTACGCCGGCGCAGCTTGCTTTGTACAGCGCTTCGATTATTTCCGGATGGCACAGACTGTTCATTTTTGCCACAATCAGCCCCGGATTGTCCCTGGTGCTCTGCTGAATTTCGCGGTCAATCAGTTCAAGCAATTTGGATTTTATGTTTACCGGCGCCATGTAAAGATGATGCATGGACTGAAGCGCACTGTAGCCTGAAATTACGTTGAAAAAAAGCGTTGCATCGTTGACGATTTCGTGATTTGACGTAAAAACCGAAAGGTCCTGATAAAGTTTTGCGGTTTTCGGATTGTAGTTGCCCGTTCCGATGTGCGCGTACCGTTTGATTCCGTCGCTTTCCCGCCTTACGATGAGGCAAATTTTCGCGTGAACTTTCAGATTGACGATTCCGTACACTACGATTGCCCCCGCTTTTTCCAGTTCCGCCGCCCAGGAAATGTTGCGTTTTTCGTCGAACCGCGCCTTCAATTCCACAAAAACCGTTACCTGCTTTCCGTTTTGCGCCGCTTCCTTTAACGAACGGACGATGGGACTGTTGCTGCCCGTTCTGTAAAGCGTCATTTTTATGGCGAGAACTTTTTCGTCCGCGGATGCCTGCTGAATGAATTTTACCACCGGGTCATAACTTTCGTAGGGAACGTTTAAAAGTACGTCGTGCTGCCTGAGCGTGTTCCAGTAACTTCCGTCCTGCGGCAGACTTTCGGGATAAAAATGCTTCCATTCAGGATAAAGATATTTTTCGCTTCCTTCGATTTCGAGAATTTCCGTGAGGGAAGTGTGGTCGAGGATTCCGTCCAGTTCGTAAATGTCGTCGTCGTCCAGCGCAAGTTTTTCCTTTACGAAATTTAAAAGCGTCCGGCTCGTTTTGGTGCAGGTCATGCGTACGACAAAAGACGATTTCCGCTTTTCCAGAACTTCTTCCATCGCCTGAATGAATCTGTCGCCCGAATCTTCGTCCACGGCAAAATCAGCGTCCCGTGCAATTTTAAAAAGCATGGTTTCCTTTACGTTGAATCCGGGGAAAAGTTTCGTTCCGTAAGCAAGAATTATGTCGTCCAGAAGCGCGAATTTTTTTGTTCCGTCGTCGGAAGGCAGCCAGACAATCCGGTTCACCGCGGAAGGAATCTGCACCAGCGCCACAATGTTGTCTTCATCCTTTGCAGTGAGTTCAGTCTTTAATTTTTTTACGCCTGCCATCGGTTCCAGAAGAAAAGCCGCCGTCAGACAGAGCGCGCCCACGTGAGGAAATGCAGCCGAATCCGTCCTGAGCGGAGTTAAAAGCGGAAAAATTTCGTACTTGAAAAGATTTTCCACGAAATCTTCCTGCGCCTGATTGTATCCGTCCGGCGAAACGTAAACGATTCCTTCTTTTGCCAGCTGCGGAAGAATTTTTTGCATCAGCGTAGAATATTGCAGTGCGGAAATTGCGTGAGTTTTGCGCGAAATTTCTTTTAAAAGCGACGACGGAGTGAATCCGCTTGAATCCGCCGATTTGGAATTTTCCCCCGAACCGTTTAATTTTCGCTTTATGCTTGCAACGCGCACCTGAAAAAATTCGTCGAAATTGCTTTCAGTAATCGAAAGGAAGCGCAGCCGTTCCAAAAGCGGAACTTCTTCACGCAGCGATTCGTTCAAAACCCGCGCATTGAATTCAATCCAACTGAGTTCGCGGTTGAAAAATTTCGGTTTGCTCATTTTTCCCTCCTACAGCAGCACGATTTTGTAGCCGAATACGTTTTCAAATAAATCGCCCTTTTCGTCCACGGCAAGTTTTTCCAGCGAAAGATTATTGTGACCCCGCGTCCTGAAAGTAATGCTGTCTTTTTCAAAATTGATTTTAAAATCGCACAACGACTGCTTGTGAGTCCGGTCGAGGGCATCGGCAACACGCAGAATCGCGGAAAGCTTTAAAATCGTCATGCGTTTGTTCCGTGCAAGAAGGCGGAATTCCGGGTCGTCCTGCGGCATTTTGCTTCCCTTGTGAAAACTGACGATTTGCGCCACCACGGATTTGTCGTCTTTATTCAGCCCGAAAATTTCGCTGTTGCTGACGATGTATTTTCCGTGGATGTTGTGATCTTCCGCGCGGATGAACATTCCGATGTCGTGCAGAATTGCGCTTAATTCCAGAAGAACCCGCGTGTGGTCGTCGAATCCCAGTTCCGCTTCCATGGCATCATAAATTTGCAGGCTGACTTTGCGAACGTATTCCGCGTGATTTTCGTCGCCCTGATATTTTTTTAAAAGCGAACGTGCACCCGCCAGAATCTGCTGCGTAAAATCGTCCTGCACGCCCATCGCCGCCACCTGATTCCGGCTGAACAGAAGTCCTTCGCGAATGGAAGTATCCGGCACGATAAATTTCGTTACGTTGGTGAGCTGAATGAAAAGTTTGTACGCCACAAGGGAAATCTGAAAAGTCTGCGCATCGTTGTAGTTCATTTTAAATTTGGCGATGCATTCTTCCGGCGTGTATTTCTGCACTTCGTCCGCGAAATTTTCAAACGCTTCACGCTCCACTTCCCACAAAAACGGCGAAATCGGTTTGCCCACAAAAAGCGATGCAATTTTCATGTCGTTGCCCAGAACGATAAACTGCTGAACTTTGTCCAGATTGATTTCCGCGCTTAAAGTATTTTTTGTGTTGCGGATAAATTCTGCAATGAACCGCCGCGCATCGTCCAAATTTCCCATCATGGAATAAATCATCTGTTCGATTATGACCGTTCCAAGCCGCATGCTGTGAGCACCCACGATTCTGCCTTTTTCCATGAGCATCATTTCAGTTGCGCCGCCCGAAATATCGAGCAGAATCGAATCGCTCTGCCGGACGCTTACACTTTCTTCGTTAATGTATTTGGAAACTGCAAGGTACATCAGCCGGTTTTCTTCGATTCCGTCGATTACATGAACGGTAAATCCGGTTTTGACTTTAATGCGGTCAACGAACGGATCACGGTTTTTTGATTCGCGGATGGCACTGGTGGCGATGACGGTCGTTTCTTCCCTGGAAATGCCCCAGGTCTGCAGCTGTTCGGCGTATCGCGTAAGAATGTGAATGCAGATTAAAAGCGTTTCGCGGCTGATTGTTCCCGTAGTAAAAACGTCGCGGCCCAGATTCGCAGGCTGTTCGCTCCTGTCGAGAATGTTAAATTTTTGCTGACGATTCACTTCCACAGGTTCTGCAACAAGCAGGCGGATTCCCGTGGAGCCGATTTCGATTACAGCTTGCGGATTGCTCATTTCTGCCTCCGGCTACGCAAATTTTTACAACTTGTCGATTAGCATGGAACATTTTCCGCTTGGAATCGGCAGCGTTTTTTTCTTCTGGTCGAGAATGTTGATGGTGAAGTAGTACAATTTTTCGCTTTCCATTTGAATTTCCCATCCGCGTTTGCTTTTGTTGCTTAAAATGGTGATGAGGTTCCGTTTGAGCGAAAGTTTTTCTATGCCCATTATTTCCAGATTCGGAATTATCCAGTCTACGGTTTTTCGCGGAAGGCTTATGTTCAGTCCGATGACGTTTTCAATCATCAGCGCAACGGTGGAAAGTCCGATGAAATGCAGAAATCTTTTCCGCGGAAATTCCCGTTCGCTTCGGCAGGTCGCCGGTCCTTCCCTGCACGGAAGATACGCTTCGTACAAATCGCCTTTCTGCTTGGAATTCGCGGGGCTGAGTCCTTCCAGAATAAAATAC
This sequence comes from uncultured Treponema sp., assembly GCA_964483515.1. Taxonomy (GTDB): domain Bacteria; phylum Spirochaetota; class Spirochaetia; order Treponematales; family Treponemataceae; genus Treponema_D. The sequence continues at coordinate 9,963 of CAZACA010000032.1, read as the reverse complement.
AGGTGCCTGATGGAACATTCCCGGGCAAACGCATAACGCTGATATTTTTCCAGTCCCTTTATGACCATAAAATTAAACGGAGGAAGCACTGAACCTTTAAAGCCTTCGCCGTTTTCTTTAAAATCCGGACTGTCTGCGCTCAGCGTGGGAAAAGGATGTTCCGTTCCGAATGTAGCGGGATTGCTTAAGTGAGCGATCAATGCATCGGCACGGTCGGCGTTCGGCAGTTCAGCAAGAAGCGGCCAGAATCCTGCGATGGTTTTCTGCGGAAGGCGCTGTTCGTTTTTGTCCAGGTCGTGATAAAAATTCGTTTCGGCGTCCCACATCAGGCTGTTGATTCGCGTTTTTAAACTGAAGTACATTTTTTTGTACTGAAAGCTCAAATCCTTGTCGTTTAAAATGTCACCCAGTGCAGACATATGCGCCACATTGATTGCCATGCAGCTGTTGAAATCCACGGGAAAAAATGCACCTTTCCGCGGAGAATTGAACATGGTGGAGCATTCCGGCGGAACTGAATAAAGTCCGTTCGGCTGTTTAAAAGTTGCGTCAATCCATTCCATGTACTTTTGCAGAACCGGCATGACTTCCTTTATGCGCCGTTTGTTTGCACTTTTGTGGTAAAGGTTGAATTCCGCCCAGGCAAAAAGGGGCAGACCCACTCCTTCAGGATTTTTTTTGTCGAAAATTGCTTCTTTTGTGGCGGCGTCGTACTTCCATCGGATTGCGCCGTTTTCCTCCTGGCGTTCATAGAAAAAATCGATGTTTTTGCTTGCCGGATAATTTCGGTTTGAATATACGAGAAAAAAGGAGGAAAAAATGGCCTCTGCCTGATCCAGGACGAATTTGCCGTTGATTGGATATACAAAAAGCCCGTCGTTGCTCTGTTCGCCTGATTCTGTGTCGATCCAGAAGTCCGAAAGCCAATTCCATGTCTTGTCGTAAATATCTACAAAATCCTGGTCGTAAAAATGGATTTTTGGAAAATCGCGCTTATTCAAAATTTCTCCCGCTTTTTTAAAAGCTGTTCTTGCATTATACCACAGTTTTTTTAAAATGGCGAAAATTGCGGAAAAAAATTTGGGCAAACGGATTGCGCAAAAAAAATTTTATTCAACCGATGAAATTCAATCCGAAAAAAAAATTATTCTGCGGAATTATTTTCAGCGTCGGAATTTTCTGCGGAAGATTTGGGCGCGTCTTCAGGAATTTCAGAATTTTTTGTTTCCGCGGATTTTTTGGGCGCGGAAGGATTTGTAATTTCACGCGGAAGTGATTTGGGCAGTTCAGGAATTTTCGACAAATCAGCGGTGGTTTCAAACTGCGCGGAATTCGTAAAGAAAAGCCGCACTAATTCCATTCGGCTTTTGTGGCGCGATTTTAAAAACATCGTTGCAGAATTCGCCTGATAAACGTAACCGGAAGAATTGTACGTTTCAAAATTCGGATCGGTTCTGAACATCTGATTCTGAATTTCGATTTTTCCGTTGAAATTCGGCACGCCTTTAAAAATCACGTAATGCGTCAAATTCAGCGGAAAGTCGATGAAAATATTTGCCGTGTTCGCCGGACTGATTGTGTACGTAATTGATTTCGCGATTGTCCACGCCCAGACGCAGGTGTTTCCGTACCAGCCCAGAATTTCCGTGTGGGGAATAAAATAATTGTCCCGCGCAATAATCGGATAAACTTCCGAAACGGTTTTTAAATCGATGTTTTCATCCAGAAGCGACGAATACATGATTAAATTTCCTGCCTGCACCAGCGATTCGTCTCCGCGGATTTTTCCCAGTTTGTTCAGCGCGTTGCCCACAAAAACTTCGCGATAAATTTCAGGATTTTTTGTGTCCACTGAATCGATTTCGCCGCCGTCCGGAACGACAAAAAGTTTTTCTTCCGCCAGAAAAGATTTCTGCTGAATCAAATCCACGCACTGGTCGATTAACGCTGCCAGATTTTCCGCGAGAATTTTATCCTTTTCAAAAAGATTGCAATAAACGTTTATGATTCCTGCCGCCTGAAAAGGAGTCGGTTCAAATTCGCTGCGTGACAAAACCGATGAAAAAAACGATTTTACTGCCGCGGATTTTTTTTCGCGCAGAATGTAATCGGAAATTCCTTCCGAAGTGAATGCATCCAGCGAACGGGAATTTATTATCGATGAAAATTTTTCGTTCTGAATGGAAAGGCTGCGGTTCATGGAAACAAGGCTTGCAAAATATGGCGAAGAAACGTAGGTGCGCCGGTTGCCTTTTTTAAACGAATCCGGAACTGAATCGATTGCCTGATTGTATCTGCCCTGGGACGAAAGTTCCGCCACGTAAGAAGTTATGTCGATTTCAGAAAGCGAATCGATTTTTGCCGCGCTGATTGCTGCACGAACTTTTTCCGCAAACGACGTACGCAATTTTGAAAAAAGTTCCTTTACGGTTGCTTCCCGCGTTCCCGTCAGACCTGCCACCGACTGAAACGTAAATTTTTTTGACGGACTGTAGCGGTCGTATTTTGCAATGGGTTCGGCGGACGAAAGAAAAAATCGCGATTCAGAAATTTCGTGGGACGCCAGATTTGCCAGACCTGATTTTGACGAAAGGACGAGGGACGAAGCGGAAAGTGAATCCACTGAATAATTCTGCATAATTTTGTACGGCACGGAAATCTGAAAAAATTCTTCCGCGGAAGAAACTGAAATCAAAAGGCGGCTGTCAGAATTTTCCGCGGGCGTCTGAAAAAATTCCAGCGAAATGCCGTGCGTAAAATCGAACCGTACGGAATTTTCGTTTTCTGTAAAAGCGGAAAGTTCAAGCGGAACGGAATTTTCTTCGTCTAAAAAAAGTTCTACGGGATTTTTTTCATCGGCGGAAATCAGAATTCCCTTGTACGAAACTTTGACCTGATTTTTTAATTTTGCATTTTCGTTTTCGGACTGAATGGAAGTGAGCGAATAGGAAAGGTCGCCGAAAGATTTTGAAATTACGGAGTTGCTTCTAAACTGAACGACAAAAATTCCGACAATTATTACAGAATAAAGGATTATTAGTCCGAAAAACTTTCTGACAGGATGTTTACGCATAAGTTCCGCCATTCTAACTTTTTGAAGTTTAAATGGCAAGTAAACGTTTTTGCAAAATGAGGATTTATGAAAAGTTCAGTAAAAAGCATGTTGACGGAACTGGTTGTTGCAGTTGTCTGCGTTGCGGCAGTTGCATTGATTCTGGGAATGGGGCTTTCGTCCTGTGCGTCGGCGAGTACGGTTGAAACCACTTCCACGGAACGAAGCCTGATCGAAAAATCGGTTCAGCCTGAAAAAAAAAACGACACGACGGAAGAAATTCAGCCCGAATATACAAAAACAGATTTTGTACAGGATCTGAAGGAAGTCCTGAATAAAGAAGGCGCGGAATCTGCACTGGAATTCTTTGACCGGAAAATTCCTGAAAATTTAGCGGACGATTTTGACCTTCTGTTTTTAAAGGCGGCAATCAACGTCAGCGCGAATGATCTGGACGAAGCACAGGAAATCTGCACGAATCTTTCTGAACGCGATCCGCAGAACGAAGACGTGCTTTCCCTTGCCGTGGCGATTGCAAAAATGAAAGGCGATTCGGCGGAACGGACAAAGCAGCTCAATGCACTTCTGGCAAAGGACAAGCTGAATTCGGCGGCGAACGTAGAACTGGGCGAAGATTTTTTCATGAAAAAAAACTACAGGCAGTCCAAAGTTTACTATAAGCGCGCTCTTGTCCGCGAACCTGAAAATGTGGATGCACTCCGCGGGCTTGGTCAGTGCGATTATTATCTGGAAAACGACAACGACGCCATAAAATCGTTTCAGAAAATTCTTGAAATCGAACCGGACAACACGCAGGCTTTTTTGTATCTGGGAAAAATCGCCTATGCAAACAACGAATACAAGACGGCGGCGGATTACGCAAAAAAAGCGCTGGAACTGGAACCGCAGAATTACGAATGCAATCTGGACTACGGAATGTACGAACGGTATTCAGGTCATTACGACGCGGCGGAAAAAGCGTGGACTGCGGCAATTCAAATCGAACCGGATTATTTTCTGGCGTATGCGTATCGTGCAGGACTTTACGACGAACAGGACATTTTTTCCAAAGCCATCGAAGATTACAAAAGCGTCATCCGGCTGAATCCGCAGTATTATTACGCTTACGAAAGTCTGGGGATTCTGGCACTGCACGAAGAAAACTGGACGACGGCGCGGGAATCTTTCATGAAATGTTTTGAAAGCAACAAAAATAATATTTCCTATCCGCTGATGATAACGTACTGCTACTATCGCGAAAAAAATCCTTCCGAAGCGAAAAAATTCAGCGATCAGGTTCTGCGCAGGATGGACAGAAATTCCATGGACTACACGATGCTCCGGCTTTTTCATGACCAGGCGGGCGAACGTTCTGTGCCGCAGAAAATTTCAGCCATGACGAACCGGAATCAGCAGGGAAAAATGTACTATTACCTCGGACTTTTTTATGATATGTTTGGCGGAACTGAATTTGCCAACGAGTACTACGCGAAAGTTGTGGGAATGAGCAGCCCCATGTTTTTTGAGTATCGTCTGGCGGAATGGAGAACCAAAGGAAAAATTCCTTTAAAAAAATAATATGCAAAAATCGAATCAAGAAATTCCTTCTGAAAAAAATTCCGCGGAAGAAAAAAATTCTTTCAGCGAAAAATCCACGCAGAAAATTCTGGAACTGAACGGAAAAAAAATAATTCTCGTCGGAACTGCCCACGTTTCAAAAGCAAGCGTTGCCGAAGTTGAAAATGCCATCGAACGGAATCGGCCCGACTGCGTTGCCATCGAACTGGACGAAAACCGGCTGCAAAATATCCGCGACAAGGAATCGTGGAAAAAAATGGACATCGTTCAGGTTCTCAAAAAAAAGCAGGGATTTTTGCTTCTGGCGAACATCGTGCTTGCGTCGTATCAGAAAAAAATGGGCGAAAATTCCGGCGTTCATCCGGGCGACGAAATGCTCGGTGCAATAAAAAAATCTGAAGAACTGAACATTCCGCAAAAAATGGTGGATCGTCCCGTGGCGGTAACTTTGCGGCGTGCCTGGGCGAAAAATTCGTTCTGGGGAAAATGCAAACTTTTTTCCATGCTTGTGGCGACGGCTTTTTCGCGTGAAGAAATTTCCGCGGATGAAATTGAAAAATTAAAAAAATCCAGCGAAATGGACACGATGATGAACGAACTTTCTTCGTACCTTCCGGCGGTAAAGGAAGTTCTGATTGACGAACGGGATTTTTATCTGGCGTCGAAAATCTGGGAATGCAGCGGCGAAAAAATTCTTGCGGTTCTGGGAGCGGGACATCTTGCGGGCGTTGCTGAACATCTGCAAAAAATTTCGCGGGGAGAAGAATCGGCGGACGTTTCAAAAATCGATTCCGCGGGCGAAAAAAAATTCGCGTCGAAAATAATCGGCTGGATAATTCCGGTTTTAATCGTGGCACTGATTGCGGCAGGATTCGTCGTGGGCGGAAAGGAAAAAGGCGCAGATTTAATCGGCAGCTGGATTCTGTGGAACGGGCTTTTTGCAGGACTCGGCGCAATTCTGGGCGGCGGACATCTGCTCACGATTCTGGTTTCGGTTCTGGGCGCACCGTTTACGTCACTCTGTCCGTTTGTGGGAATCGGAATTTTTTCGGGGCTGGTTCAGGCTGTGGTAAAAAAACCTGCTGTGGAAGACATGGAAAAACTTCAGGAAGACGCAGCGAGCATAAAAGGATTTTATAAAAACCGGATTTTAAAAGTTCTGGTAATTTTCTTTCTGACGTCGCTTGGAAGCAGCATCGGAACTTTTGTGGGCGGCGCAAGTTTCGTGTCGATTTTCGCAAAGTAGGCGCGCATGGAAAAAACCGAAAACGAAAAAATCGAACCGGCGCTTTATCTGATTCCGGTGACGCTGGGCGAAAGTGCGTACGAAAAAGTTCTGCCTGAATGCAACAGAAAAATCATCGGCGGAATAAAAAATTTTATCGTGGAAAGCCGGAAATGTGCGGTGCGTTTTTTAAAATTTGCGCTGCCTGAAATCGACATTGATTCGCTGAATTTTTTCGAGCTGAACGAACACACGAATTTCGCGGAATGCAGAAATTTTCTTCAGCCGCTTCTGGACGGATTTCCCATGGGCGTAATTTCCGATGCCGGTTGTCCTGCCGTTGCTGACCCCGGAGCGTTTGCAGTAAAAATCGCCCAGGAAAAAAATTTAAAAGTCGTGCCGCTTGTGGGTCCGTCGTCGATTTTGATGGCGTTGATGGCGAGCGGATTCAACGGACAGAATTTTTCGTTCAACGGATATCTTCCCGCGAAACCTTCGGAGCGCTGTGCAAAAATCCGCAGACTTGAAGAACGTGCATGGAAAGAAAATCAGACGCAGATTTTTATCGAAGCGCCTTACCGTAACGAAAAATTGTTCGAGTCGATTTTAAAAACTTGCCGGAAGGAAACGAAAATTTGCGTTGCGTGCGGAATCACTACGGGTGCGGAATTCATCAGGTCGCGTTCCGTGGAAGAATGGCGGAAAAATCCTGCGGTTCCGTTTGAAAAAATTCCGGCGATTTTTTTAATTTACGGCGGCGAAAAATGAAAAGCATAATTCTTCTGGGAATCAAGCATTGCGGAAAAAGTACGCAGGGAAAACTTGTGGCGCAAAAACTGAATTTAAAATTTTACGATACGGACGATGCGATTTTTGAAATGACCGGAAAATCTCCGCGGGAAATTTTTTCGTCCATGGGAAAGGCTGAATTTTTGCGCGCGGAAGAAAAAGCGTGTCTTTTTTTGGCGGAAAAAATCGGCGGGGAAAGTGCAGTGATTGCAACGGGCGGAGGAATTTGCGAAAACCGGAATGCGCTGGAAACGCTGAAAAAAATCGGTGCGTTTGTTTTTCTGGACGTCGCCGAAGAAACCGCATGGAACAGAATTCAGCGCGAAATAAAATTTGATCCGGACGGAAAAATTTTTAATCTGCCCGCGTACATCGCAAAAAAAAATCCGCAGACCGTGAACGACGCAAAAAAAATTTTCAGCGAATTTTTTGCCGAACGAAAAAAAATGTATTCTGCCCTGGCTGATTTTTCGGTGAACGTTTCCGAAGCAGAAAAAGAAGCGAACGCACAAAAAATCGTCAGCGCCATGAAAAATTTTTAAAAAAAATCCGCGGAAAATTTTAAAAAAACAAAAGGCTTCTCAAAAAAAGAAAAGCCTTTAAAAAAAATAAATTTTATTTTTCGCGGAAAAATTAAATCTGACAGCATCCGCCGCCGCATCCGTTTCCTTCTCCGCAGCCGCCTTCGCAACTTCCGCCGGAACATTCACCGCCGCAGTTTCCGCATCCGCCTGAACACGACGGATTTAATTCTTCTTCGGTGGCATCGCGCACGTTTACGATTTCCACGTCGAAATGCAGCCGGACGCCCGCCAGTTCATGATTTGCATCCACGGTGATTTTTTCGTCGCCGACTTTTACGACGCGCACAACCTGCGGACCCATTGCCGTCATCGCCTGAAACGCCATTCCTACTTCGATGGGTGCATCGGTTTCAAAATTTTTTCTGTCAACTTCCGCCACGAATTCCTTGCGATATTCGCCGTAACCGTCCGCCGGTTCCAGAACGACGGAAAATTTTTCGCCCGGATTTTTTCCCGTAATGGCTTCTTCAAGTTTCGGCAGAAGATATTCGCGTCCGTGCACGTAGTCCAGCGTCTGATTTTTTTCTACGGATGAATCGAGAATTTCGCCGTCGTCATTTTTCAGCGTGTAGTGGATTGAAACGAATTTATCTTTTTCCGCGGTCATTGTTCCGTCTCCTGATCCTGAATTACTTCGGAAACTTCGGGGCAAGTTTCTTTCAAATAGCGCTCAATTCCCATTTTCAGCGTCATTGTCGCCATGGGGCACGAACCGCACGCTCCCGTCAATTTCAAATGCACTTTGTTTTCGTCGTCGATTCCGATGAATTCCATGTCGCCACCGTCTGCGTGAAGCTGCGGCCTGAAAACTTCCAGCGATTCCTTAACTTTTGCAACGAGCGCTTCATCAGCCATTTTCGTCCCCCTTCGGATTTTAAATTTGGCTAAAGATACAAAATTTGCTTTTTTTATGCAATGCGAAGGAAAACGCGAAAAACGCCCGGAAAAAATTTAAAAAAAACTAAAAAAATGCGCTTTTCCTCTTGACAACTCCCCCCCCCAGCAGTTATAGTGCCTTTGTTGATTTTTTTTTACGGAGGAAAAAATGGACAAAAAAACAAAATCAATTTTTAAAATTTTGGGCGCGACTTTTATTGGCGTTGGAATTTTTTTCGTGATTCCGTTTTCGGCGGATTTTTTAATTCGTTTCGCGGAAAATTTTATCCTGCACAGAAATTTTCAGGCGGTTTTTGTCTGGAAACTGCGGATTTTTTGTTCGGCATTTGCGCTGATTATTTTGGGCGCATCTTTTCTGGCGGAATATTTCGGCGCGGATTTTTCACAAAAAACGAGAAAATTCTGCACCACGCGGAATTTAATTTTTGCCTGCGGAATTTTTTCTGCATCGATTTTTATTTTTCCTTTTTTAAGCGGCGACATCTGGTACGATGAATCTTTTTCCCTTGCGCTCGTTTCGCATAAAATTTCACAAATGATTTCGCTGACGAATCGCGACGTTCATCCGCCACTTTATTATTTTATTTTAAAATTTGCGATGAAAATTTTCGGCACTTCAACGGCTGCGGCAAAATTCGTTTCGGTTGTTCCCTGCGTGCTTTCGATTTTTGTCGTGTCGATTTTTTTGAAGAAAAAATTTTCGCTTTTTTCCGCGGCAATTTTCGTCCTGCTTTTTGTTTCGTCCGGAACGCTTGCTTTCAGTTATGAAATCCGGATGTATTCCTGGGCGCAATTTTTTGTGGCACTCTGTTCGATTTTTTCCTGTCAGATGATTTTTGACGGACGCAAAAGATTTTTTGTTCTGTACGGAATTTCCGCGTCGCTTGCTGCATACACTCAATATTACGCGGCGGTTGTTCTGGTTTTTCATGCGCTCATGACTTTTTGCACGATTCTGCATTCTGATAAAAATTCGCTGAAAAAAATTCTGCTGACGATTTTTACCGGCGCGCTGATTTATCTTCCGCAGGTTCCGGTCGTCGTTTCGCAATTTTCGCGGGTTGCAGCCGATTATTGGATTGCACCGGTTACAATTCGGAATCTGGCGGAATGGGGCGTGGTGCTTTTTGGATTTGGCGGCGGAAAAAGTATTTTTACTCCGCTGATTTTTTTGTTCTGCGTTTCTGCTTTTTTTAAAATTTTTTGTTCCGCGAAAAAAAATAAATTTTCAGACGCAAAGGAAAATTTTCTTTTGATTCAGCTTTTTTCTCCTGCGCTTCTGGTGATTTTTGCGGTGACTGTTTCCGTGGCAATCCGTCCGATGTTCGTGTCGCGTTATCTTGTTCCGTCAGCGGTTCTGCTTTTCGTTTTTCTTTCGGCAGCAGCGGCGGATTTTTTTCCTGAACGAAACAGAATTTTTTGCGCGCTGATTTTGCTTTCGGCTTTTCCGTCGACTTATTTAAATCTGTGGCGAAACGAAAAATTTTCTGCACAAAAATTCAGCGAAATGAAAAAAATAATCGACCGTCGAATTTCAGACGAAACGCAATTTCTTTACTGCGAAAATGACGGGCACAGCTTTGGAACGCTTTCGGTTTTGTATCCGAAAAATTTGCATTTCATCAAAACTTCTTCTGCGCTCATGAAAGACGTTTTCGTGAATTCTGCGGATGCGGAAAAAATCGATTTGTCCCGGCCGGTTTTAAAAATTTTCCCCGCAGAAAAATTTGATTTTGAAAATTCCGCGCAGGAATTTTTTCCCGTGAATTACGGAAGCCGCGAAATTGTGCTTTGTTTTTCGGAGGGCGAATAAAATGTGCGAAAAAAAATTTTTGCTT
>CAZACA010000031.1:0-15086 GCA_964483515.1 uncultured Treponema sp. | reverse complement strand
TGAAATTTTCTTCCGAAACAAAAAAATTTTCCGCTGAATAATTCCATTTTTTCCTCGACAGAATTTTCGCTTCGACCAGAGACTTTCCGTTCCGCCAGACGATTTTTTCTACGGACAAAAAATTTTCGTTAAAAACCGTTTTTGAAAAAGAGTCTTCGTTTACGGTAACGCAAAAATTTTTTCCCCGGGAAAAATCCAGATCCGAAAGCAAAAATTTTTCTTCGCCGAATTCAAACCGTTTCAGCCTGCGCCCTGAATTCGTCAGATAAAAATTTTCAGAATCCGGCAAGGCAGAAAATTCCGGAAAGGAATCAATTTTTTTTTCCGCGGAAAATTCGTCTGCTTTCGTTCCGAAAAAATTTCCGCCGTCTGAAAAAAAATTTCGTGCAGAAAAATTTTTCGTCAGCGATGCGTATAAATTCTGCCGTGAAAAAATTTGCGGAAACAAAAAAATCAGCGGTGCCGAAACCGAAAGCAAATTCATTTTTAAATTCCCAGAAATTCGTCCGCGTATTTTTCTGCGTCAAGAAAATTTATGTCATCGTATTTTTCGCCGTTGCAGACAAACAGAACCGGAATGTGAGTTTCCTTTCCGATTGCAAAAACCGAGCCGCCTTTCGCAGTGGAATCGCATTTCGTTACGACGATTGCATCCACGCCCACCGCTTCGTGAAAAACTTCCGCCTGACGCAGCGCATTCTGTCCCGTCGTTGAATCCACCACGAGAATTTTTTTGTAGCAGTTTTCGTCCGCTTTCGATGAAGCAACGCGATCGATTTTTTTTAATTCGTTCACAAGATTTTCCTTGTTGTGAAGTCGTCCGGCAGTGTCGCACAAAACCAGTCCGCCGCCATTCGCCCTGCACGATTCAGCCGCATCAAAAACCACCGCACTGGGGTCGCTTCCCATCTGATGCTTTACCACGCGGATTTTTAAATTTTCGCCGTGCATGGAAATCTGATCCACAGCCGCCGCACGAAAAGTATCCGCCGCCGCCATGATTACGTTCAAATTTTTTTCCGAATAAAATTTCGCCATTTTCGCAACGGTCGTAGTTTTGCCCGCGCCGTTCACGCCCAGAATCAAAAACACGTTTACTTTGTCCCGCGGAATTTCAAACGACGCCGCCTGCAAATTTTCCAGAAGCATTTTTTTCAGCCGGTTCAAAATTTCCGCCTGCGAAGAAAATTTTTCTTTTTTGCACGCGTCCTTCAATGCGTCCGTAATTTCCACGGAATTTTTTGCGCCCAGATCGCCTTCAATCAGCGCGTCCGTCAAATCGTCGAAAAAATCATCCGAGTAATTTTTTTGCACGCCGAAAATTTTTTTTAATTTTTCAGCAAAAGAAATTTTTGTCATTCGTCCTCCGAAATTTTTCACTCTATAGTTTCGTCATTTTCGCTGATGATTTCGATGGTTTCGTCCTGAAAATTTTCCGCCGGATTCTGCACCGAAAATTTTTCGATTTCTTTTTGCGCCGCGATTTTTGCATTCACCGGCAAAACCGATGACGACGCATAAATGTAGCGCGAAAGTTCCACGATGAAAAATCCCAGACACGCGAAAGTTACGCCGCTGGAAATTATGCGATAGTTCCGCCAGCGGTTCACTTCGTCCGCATCGTTCAGCGAGTGAGCATTGTAAGCGTTCACCATGGAAACGTGTCTGCCCGCAGTAAAAATCGTAAACGGCATGGAAAGCACCAGCGCGGAATAAGCAACGTAAGCCGACCGCCGCCGTCTGTCGATTAACTCTTCGTGATTTTGTGCGCGGCCTTTTACAATCAGCGCGGAATTTTCTTTCTGCACCGATTCGTCCGCGTAAAAGAAAAAAAGTTTTTTGTCGTCTTCCGAAGATTTAAATTCGCCCAGAAATGCGTTGCCGTTAAACACGATTTTTTTTTCGCCGCCCGATTCGTCCGTGTCCGCCAGAAAAGAATTTTCCGCGTAGATTTTTCCCTGCTGCGGATTTTTTAAAAACATCGATGACGGAATAATTTTTTCTTTTTCAAGTTTTGCGCTCACGGTGAATTTTCCGCTTTCTTTAAAATCGAAAGTTGCAGCACGGCTTACAAAATTTTCGCGCTGAATTTTTATGGTGTGCGTTCCCTGAGGCAAAATAATTTTTTCCGCGGAATCGTATTTTTTTCCGTCGATGAAAATTTCAAATTCGTTCCGGTCGTCCGCGTCTTCGGATTGCACGTCGAAAAAAATTTCCACGGGAAAAGAATTTGAAATTACGGGCGAAAAATATTCAGCAAGATTTTCAGCAGCCGAAACAAGATTCTGCATTTGCGCCACTTCCGTTACCGTGCCGATTTTTTTTCCGCCGGGAAAAACGTAAAGCGAACACGTCACCGAAAAATAATTTTCGTAAACCGTAATTTTTCCGTCCAGCACGCCGTTGATTTTTTGCTTTAAAACTTCCGTTTCAAATTTGCGGCTTTCGATTCCCTGTGCGAGCGCGTCGTCGGTTGGCGAAAACAAAATGTGCGCGTCGTTTTTGTAAAGCGAAAAAAATTCAGATTGCACCGGCGGAATTAAATTTTCGTTTTTTTTTACGAAAAGATTTTTCAGCGGATTGAATGCAAGGGGAGAAAATTCAGTTTTTATTTCCGCGGAATTTCCGGCTGAATTTTCCGAACGAAATTCGTCTGAAATTTTTTTTGTCGTTTCAAGATTTTCGTCGATGTTTTTTTTTATTTCATCGATTTTTTTTTCCTGCGCAAGAATTTTCCGCCGGATTTTTTTTTCACTTTCCGCGGACAGAACGAATCCGTCGCGAACTTTTATTTCCTTGGACAACTGCAAAAAAAAACTCTGTCGTTCAACCAAAAGTTCGTTCAGCCGCCTGTCGGTCATTTCTTCGCGGGAAGTGGTGCGCAAAATATTTTCAGACATTTTTTCCAGAACCAGGGCCGGCAGAATTTCGCAGAGATTTTCTTCTGACGCGGAACGTTTTTTGTTCTGGCTGAAAGAAAATTTTGTTGCTGCAAGAATCCATTCTTCGCCGAAAAAAAATTCCGATCGTGCAAAAAAAATTGCGAGAAAAAAAATCGTGGAAATTTTTTTGAAAAATTCGGCGCGCATGAAAAATTACAAATCGTCGTCGTCTTCGTCGGAAGATGAAAGCGAACCTTTCCATTTGGCGGATAAAAATTCGTCCAGAAATCCGTCGATGTCGCCGTCCATTACGCCCTGAATGTTGCCCACGGAAAATTTCGTGCGGTGATCTTTTACCATCGTGTAGGGCTGAAAAACGTAGGAACGAATCTGGCTGCCGAACGAAATGTCTTTTTTTTCGCCCGCGAATTTTGAATTTTCTTTTTCCTTTTCCTCTTTGTAAAATTCGTAAAGCCGCGAACGCAGAATGCTCATTGCCGTAGCGCGATTCATAAGCTGGCTTCGTTCACTGTCGCACGCAACGACGATTCCCGTGGGAATGTGTGTGAATCGAACTGCCGATTCGGTTTTGTTTACGTGCTGTCCGCCTTTTCCGCCCGAACGATAAGTGTCCACGCGCAAATCTTTGGGGTCGATGTTGACTTCGATGCTGTCGTCCAGAACCGGAAAAACGTAAACCGATGCAAACGATGTGTGCCGCCGCGCATTTGCATCAAACGGACTGATTCGCACAAGCCGATGAACGCCCGCTTCTCCTTTCGTGTAGCCGTAAACGTAATCGCCGGAAATTTTCATGCTGATGGATTTGATTCCGCCTTCCGCTTCTTCCTGTGAAAGCACTTCGATTTTGTAGCCGTGTCGTTCCGCCCATCGCTGATACATTCTGCTTAACATGAACGCCCAGTCGCACGCTTCAGTTCCGCCCGCACCTGCATGAACCGAAAGGAAGCAGTCGTTTTTGTCCACTTCATCGCTGAGCAAATTTAAAATGCTCAAATGCTCGAACTGCGCCTTTGCTTTTTCAAACTGCGATTTTAATTCCTGCTCGATGCTCTGATCGTTTTCTTCCATGCCCAGTGCATACAGAGTTTCCAGATCTTCCACCTGCGACACCAGTTCTTTCCACGGCTCAATTCTGCCCTTTAAAAGTTTTATGTCGTTCATGACTTTCTGCGCTTTTGCGTTGTCGTCCCAAAATCCCGGTGCAGTGGTGAGATTTTCTTTTTCGGCGATTTTTTTCCTGATGTCGTCAACGTCCAGTTTTCCCCAGACGGACAAAACGTCATTTTTCAGCTGCGAAACCGGTTCCTGAAAATCTTCTATCATAATTTCCTCAATTTTTTTTAAACGAAAATTTTTCCGCGGAAGAAGCGAAAATTTTTCTGAAATTTATTTTTTGCTTTTTGTCTGCGCTGCTGCTGCGAACTGACACTTGCGCCATTTTTTCTGCTTCATTTCAGTGACGACAAATTTTCCGTCGATGGGAAACTGATAGAACCGAATTTTGTCGTAGTAATCCGTCACCCTGTCCAGATCTTTTTTCAGCCTGGCAAGAATTTCTTCGTCCACATCCAGTTTTTCCCAGCACGAACGCTGAATTTTCTGGAAGCCGTATTGTGTAAGAATTTCTACAAGGAATTTTCCGCTGTCGGGACTGCCGGATTCTATTATCACCGAAACAAACATGGGCACAGAATAATTCAAACAGATGAGATTGTCAAACCGAGCAAAATCGTAAAAAAAATCGACTTGAAAATCGGAGGCTTTTGATAGAAAATGCAACCATGAGTTTTTTCAAGACAACAAAACAAAAAATTTTTCTGCCCTTAATTTTTTTCGCATCGATTTCTTTCGCCCAGGAAAAAAAAGCGTTAGTCACCGGAATCAGCGCGTACTCAACTTCCGCAAACAAAATCATCGTCAGCTGGATTCTGCCGAAGGGAAACGCGGATTCAGTTTCGTCATTTAAAATTTACCGGACGCTCAAACCCGTCACCGATTTCAGCGAACTGGAATTTGTGGAGCCGATTTCTTTTTTGAGCAAGTACACCGAAAACTACACGGATTCGCCGCGGACAAATCAGGAATTTTTCTACACTGTGGTAACGTTCGTTTCGTCAGTGGACAGCGCGAATCAGGCAGATTTTTTTAAAGAGGAAAATTCGTCGCCTGTAAAAGTCGTTTTGCCGGGAGTGAACGCAACGGTTCAGGGCGCAAAAGTAAATCTTTCCATGACGAAAAAACCGTCCATCGATTTGCCCGAAAAGCAAAAAAAAGAATATCCGAATTCCATGCGCGAAAAACCGCTTCCGTACGTGGACATTTTTGAAGAAGACGCGCAGTCAAAAAACAAACTCAGCGCATCGTCCAGGCAAAATGCACAGTCGCTTTTGGGAAAGAAAAAAAAATCCGCAAAGCCGAAAGTTTTGTCGCCGCATTATTTTGAAGAAGATTTGGTCAGCCCCGACGGCGGAGACGAATATCTGCTTTTTGAAATTTTAAAAACTTCATTCGTCAAAAAAAAATATTCTGAATCAGTTTCATCGCTGACGAAATTTCTGGCGCAAAACCGGACAAAAGAAGTGAGTGACCGTGCATCGTTTTATCTCGCGGAATCCTGCTACTACACCGGCGATTTTGCCCAGGCATTAACGCGCTTTCTTTCGCTGGAAGACGTTTATCCCGAACTCAGCCGAAAATGGGTCGAAAGCACGCTGGACAATTTTTCGCTCTGATTTTACCCGATTTTTTTCACGGAATTTTTACGACAAATTTTTTTTGCTGAAATTTTTACGACAATTTTTTCCCGCTGAAATTTTTGCAACGATTTTTTTTCGCAGAATTTTTTTCGCGGATTTTTTTTCACTGAATTTTTGCACGAATTTTTCCGCTGAATTTTTCACGACGATTTTTTTCCGCTGAATTTTTACGACGAATTTTTTTTCGCGAAATTTTTTCCGTGGAATTTCAAAAGTCCTTTTGTTTGCTTTTTATGAATTTTTGTGCTAGACTCATTTCACTATGGCAAAACCAAAAACAGAATTTTCTGTAAATCAAAAAATCGTTTACCCGAGTCAGGGCGTAGGAAAAATCACTGAAATTTTCAAAAAAGACTTCAACGGCGAACCCACTTACTACTACAAAATTTATCTTGCAGTTTCCGACATGAACGTAATGGTTCCCGTAGAAAAAGCCGCCGGACTTGGAATTCGTTCCATCGTTTCAAAAGAAGAAGCACAAAGCGCACTGGATTCCATCAGCGACGATTTTGAACCGCCCACTTCCGACTGGAAACTTCGCTACCAGATGAATCTCGACCTTTTAAAAAAAGGAACAATCGGTGACATTGCCGCCATCGTCCGCTGTCTGTACCACCGCTCAAAAGTAAAGGAACTGCCCATTCTCGAACGCAAACTTTACGACAGCGCAAAAAAACTTCTGGAAGACGAAATCGCTGAAGCATTCGGAATTTCGGAAAAAGAAGTTGAAGCCATGCTGCACGCAAAACTCGAACCGCTGGGACTCCGCATCGAAAAAAAGCAGGCAATGGAAGAAGATGACGACGATGACGAAGACGAATTTGAAGAAGAATCTTCCGACGCAAAAGATTCCGATGACGACGACGACGAGGATGAAGACTGAAAAACTTGCGCTGGTAATTGCTGCTGCGGGTTCTTCCACACGAATGGGCGCGGGCAGAAAAAAAGAATATCTTCCGCTGGAAAACGGAACGGTTCTTTCAAAAGCCCTGCGCGTTTTTTTGGAGACGGCGGATTTTTTTTGCGCAGTAATTTCTGTTCCCTCAGGCGGCGAAGACGAAGCAAAAAAGGCGATTTTCAGCGACAAAAAAATTCCTGAACTTTTGCGCAAAACCGAATTGATTTTTGCAGCGGGCGGAAAAACCAGGCAGGAATCAGTTTTCAATGCACTGAAAAAAATTCCGCAGAAAAATTGCATCGTTTTAATTCACGACGGCGCGCGTCCTTTTGTAACGCCAAAAATTATCCGCGACACGATTTCTGCTTCCGCGGAAAATGGTGCAGCAACTCCGGCGATTCCTCCCGTGGACACGCAGAAAGAAATTTCAGACGGAACGATTTCCCGTCACTTAATCAGAAAAAATTTGTGCGCGGTTCAGACGCCCCAGGCATTTCAACTTGAGCCGCTTTTGCTTTGCCACGAAAAAGCATTTCAGCAAAAAAAAGAATTTACCGACGACACGGAAATCTGGGATTCGTTTCCTGAATTCACCGGCGGAAAAAAAGTTCGCATTGTGGACGGCGACGAAAAAAATAAAAAAATTACTTTTGCACAGGACATGGAAAAAATCGGAATGACAAAAATCGGAATGGGCACGGATTTTCACCGGCTCGCGGAAGGACGAAAACTTTTTTTGGGCGGCGTAGAAATTCCGTCGGAAAAAGGCGAAGTTGGTCATTCGGACGGCGACGCACTTTTGCACGCAATTTCGGATGCGCTTCTGGGTGCGTCATGTCTGGGCGATATCGGTTCGTATTTTCCGAGCGAAGACGAAAAATGGAAAGACGCTGATTCCGCCGTGCTGCTGAAAAAAATCTGGAGCGACGTAAAAAATTCGGGCTGGAATCTTGTCAACATGGATTGCGTGGTGGAAATCGAAAAACCGAAATTCCTTCCGTGGCGAAAAAAAGTAATCGACTCCATCGCAAAAATTCTTGAAACCGACGCGGAAAAAATTTTCGTCAAGGCAAAAACAAACGAAGGCGCCGATTCCGTGGGCAAAGGAGACGCGGTAAAAACTTACTGCGTCTGTCTGCTTTCAAAATAATTATTCTTCACCCGATTCAAAATTCAAAATCGCATCCACCAGATATTCTTCAATGTTCAGCGACGAAGAAATCTGCGAATTCGACCATCCCATTTTTTTCAGGCGGATAACGTCGGCTTTAAGTTTCGGCGTAATGCTTGACGAAGCGGCAACGTTTTTATTTTTCCGTTCGCGTTCCACACTGATGGTTTTAAGCAGTCCGAGTTTTTCGTCCACGTTTTTGTTGAGTTCCTGAAGCCGCACTTCCGTTCCGCTGAAATTCGATTTGGACTCGTTGATGAGGCGGATTTTTTCTTCGGTTTCTTCCACCAGTTTGTGCAGCGAAGTAATTTTGTCCACGGCGTCGTTGATTTTTCCGCTGTTCCTGGAAATTTTGTCGATGTCGTTCTGCACCGATTGAATTTCGTCAGGAATTTTATTTACGCGCTTAACGCAGTCTTCCAGCCGCTTTTCCAGATTTGAAATGTTCTTGAACGACGAATCCACTTCTTCGGCAATGCGGTCGTAAGTTTCTTTTTTGTTGTCGATTCGCGCCACTTTGTCCTGAAGCGTAGAAACCGTTTCGCCGAATTTGCTTACGCGAGCCTGCATGTTTGTAATTTCGTCGCTCATTCCGGTCAGCTCAGAAATTTTTGCGTCCATGCCCGAACTCAAATTCATCAGCGTGTTGAATTTAAATTCGATGTCGTCCAGCCGCGTTTTGTCCGAACCGTATTTGTTCAGCCGCGAATTTACGTTCTCGCCGAATTCTTCAAGCCTGTGCCACTGATCTTTCAAATCGTTCAGTTTTTCTTCAAACTGTTTCACCGTGGAAATTTTTTTGCGCAAATCTTCCATGGATTTTTCCAGCTGCTTTTTCAAAATATTCGCCTGGTCAAAAACGTTCGTTTCAACTTTAAAATCCGCGATTCCTTTTCTGATTTCGTCGATTTGAATCTGAAGCTGCTGCGTGTCGCCCGTCAATTTTTCAAAAGCATCGTTGTACGTTTTGGAATATTTGACGATCTGCGTTTCGTATTCGTCCTTGAGTTCTTTTGATTTTTGTCCGGCAAATTTTTCGCGCTCTTCCACGAAACTGTCCGCGTCATTTTTTAACGCATCGAACTGCGCACCGAATTCCGAAATGGCTTCCTTTGTTTTTTTGTCGAAATGCGCCAGAACTTCATCCGCCTGCTTTGTTGCGTCAGAAAAATCTTTTTGCATGGACTGAATTTTCTGCTCGTTGTCCTTTGAAATTTTTTTCAGCTGCTCATCGATTTTGCCCGCTGCATTTTCAAACTGAAGCGAAATTCTGTTTTTCCATTCTTCAACTTCCTGCGTGGAATTTTCCATGTTCAGTTTCTGTTCGTCCTGTTCCGAATTCAAATTGTCCCTGAAATCCGTGAATCTGGAATTTATGTCTTCCTCAAGTTTTTTCACCTGATCGTCGAGTTTGCCGGATACGTCTTCAAACTGCGTGGCGATTCGTTTTTTCCATCCGTTCACTTCCTGAATCGAAGCGTCAATCGAAGCACGCTGACTTTCCTGACTTGAACTGAGCATGGCTTTAAATTCATCGAACTGCGAATTCAAATCGCTTTCGATTTCCTGCATCTGCTCGTTCATTCGCCGGCTGTAGTCGTCCGTTTCGTCCTTCAGATAACCGTTGGCTTCTTCGATGGATTTGTTGATGTCGTTTTTGTACGTCGCCATAAATTCGTGGATGGTCTGATTCACGGTGTTGATCTGCTCCTGAATCGTACTTTGTCCCGCCAGAAGAGTCGTCTGAAATTTCTTTTCCTGCTCCTGCGTTTTTCTGGAAAGTTCCGCGATTCTTTTTGTGAGCGCTTCGTTGTACTGATTTTCAATCGTCTGCCTGCGAACTTCGTACTCATTCGTAAAATTCGCAAACTGATTGTCCGAACGACTTTTCCAGTCCGAAAGCCGCGCTTCCAGATCGTCCTGCCGTTTTTTCAAATCGCCTTCAAACGAATCTTCAAAAACTTTTACCTTTGCACTGAGCCGCGCCGCCGAATCACGTTTAATTTCATCCAGCGAAGTCTGAACCGAATCCAGATCGCCGCGCAACTTTTCGTATTTTCCTGCGATGGATTTTTCAAATTCCTCCTGATTTTTAAGCGACGATTCCGAAAATTTTTCAAAGTCTCCCAGAACTTTTTTCTGACTCTGCTCCATCACTTTTCTGAGCGACGATTCCAGTTTGTCTACGTCTGCGCCCGCCGTGTTAAGTTTTTTGAAACGATACTCCATTTCCTTTTTGTACGCGTCCAGCTGCCTGTCCAGAAGCGCCAGAGATTTTACCTGACGAACGCTGTACTCGTCGGAAAGTGACTGTGTTTTTTCCAGAAGCGAATCGTTCAGCGCACTGATTTTTTCGTTCACCGCCGAATCGATTTCTTCCAGCCGCGTCGTGTTCGCTTCGTTTTCGTTTTCAATTCGTGCAGAAATTTCTTTCGCGTCCCCTTCGATTTTTGTGTAGCGTTCCAGAATTTCTGAAAGCGTCGAATCGATTTCGCCCTTGATTTTTTTCGTCTGCTCGTCCAGTCCGCCCAAATTTTCCTTTATGTCGCCGTGCATTTCATCGATTTTTTCCTGCACGTCTTTTTTGTATTTCGCAAAATTTTCCGCGCTGATTTCGCCGTATTTTTCGTAAGCGTTTTCTTCGTCCGCCGATGCCTTCGCCAGAATTTCGTCAAAAATTCCGTCGTACTTCTGCCTGAGTTCCGCCGTCTGATTTTCCACGGAATTTTCCAGCGCCGATAATTTTTCCGAATTCGTTTTTGCAACTTCAGAAAGTTCGTCCGTCACCTGCCTGAGGGATTCCGCAGTTTCGTCAACTTTCGATTTCATGTCGTCCAGCGAAACATTTACGCCGCCCAAAATTTTTTCAGATTTTTCCTGCAAATCTTTTTGCGCGCCCTGAATGTACGAAATTGAAGAAGCCGAAATTTCTTCCGCCTGCGATTGAATCAGCCGCGCCACTTCGCCGAATTTTTCTTTCGCCGCCAGATTGCTGTCTTCCGTGAGCGAGTCCAGTTCGCGATTTCTGCTTTCCACCAGCCGCTGAATTTCTTCCGCCTTTGCTTCCACCAGATTTTTTACGTTGTCGAATTTTTCCCGCGCCAGGGAAGTGCTTTCGTTCGTAAGGGACTCCAGTTCCGCGCCGTGACTTTCCACCAGATGATGCATTTCGTCGATTTTTTCCCGGACAAAACTTTCCACGCCGTCGATTTTTTCGTTTGCCGCCGCCGAATTTTCTTCCGCCGCATTCTGCAATTCCTGCCGCTGCTTTTCCATGCTGAACTGAACTTCGCCCAGTTTTTCATCGATGATTTTCTGCACGCCGCTGAATTTTTCTTCCGCATTCCGAACGCTTTCGTCCGCCAGATTTTTTAACCGTTCGTCCAAGCCATCCGCGAAATTTTTCACTTCGTCCAGTTTTTCGTCCACGGATTTTTTTACGCTGCCGATTTTTTCGTTCGCATAGGAAACGTTGTCGTCCGCAAGATTCGCAATTTCTTCCCGCTGATTTTCAAGCAGTTCCCGAATTTCGTCCGTCTTTGATTCCACCAGATTCCGCACGTCGTCAAATTCATTTTGCGCCGAAGAAAAACTTTTTTCCTTGAGCGATTCCAGTTCGCCGTCCAGATTTTCCGCCGCCGCCTGAATTGCTTCCAGTTTTTCCGCCACAAAATTCTGCACGCTGCTGATTTTTTCCTTTGCATCGTCCACGCTTTCGTCGCGAATGTTTTTGAGTTCGTCCGAAATGTTCTGCGCAAATTCCTGAATTTCGTCCTGCTTTTCTTCAAGCGATTTTTTTATTCCGCTGAATTCTTCCTGCATTGCAGAAATTTTTTCTTCCGTTTCGTTTTGAATTTCGCGGCTGCTGCTTTCTGCAAATTCCTGAATTTCCGCGGATTTTCCTTCCACGAAATTTCTGATTGCGTCCAGTTTTTTCTGCGCGTCCTGAATGTTCTGTTCCGTAACCGACTGAAGTTCCCTGCCCTGATTTTCCGCAAACGATTTCATTTCCACCGCCCGCTCTTCCACAAAACTTTTTACTTCCGCCAGTTTTTCCTGCGCCGAAATCGAACTTTCTTCCGTCATGCTTTTCAGTTCGCGACTTTTTTCCGCAACGAAATCTTCCACTTCCTTCGATTTTTCCGCGAAGTCATCCCGAATCGTCCGCGTGTTTTCTTCGATTTTTTGCGTGCATTCCGTGGCAGTAATTTTGTATTCTTCCAGAACGCCCGAAGTCTGGCTTTCCACGTTGTTCGTCAAATCTTCCAGTTTCTGCATGAGGACGTCGGTGCGCGAATTGATTTCGTTTTCCAGCGAATCGGTTTTGTCCTGCAATTTTTTTTCGAGCATTTCAGTGTGGTCGGCAACGTCCTGCGCGTAAGAAGAAGTCGTTTCGCGATATTTTTCGATTGCCGCCGAAGTTTCTTCTTCCACGGATGAATTCAGTGCGTCCAGTCTGCGTTCGATTTCCGCCGAACGATTTGCAATCTGAATTTCCAGCCGCTCCGAAGATTCATCAAGTTTCTGCCGCAGAATTTCCGCGCGTTCTTCCACGTCCTGATCGTAAGTCGAAGTGATGCCTTTGTATTTTTCCACCGCCTGTTCAGTCTGCGCCTTTACGTCTTCAGTCAGTCCCAGAAGCCGTTTGTTTACTTCCGCTTCCAGATCGTCCGTGCGCGATTTTATGTCCGTGGAAATTGCCAGCGCGCGATTGTTTACCGTTTCCAGTTTGCGTTTAAAAATTCCGTCGATGTCATCGATTTTTTCCGAAAGCGCCGAATTCAGTGCAGAAGTTTTTTGCTTGATTTCGCCCTCGACTTTTTCCAGCGAATTTTCAAAGGAAGCCGTAACGTTTGCAGTACGCATTTTGATTTTTGCAGTCAAATCTTCCACGTCCTTATCGAATTCTTTGTCCGCGTTTTTTATGCGCTCCTTAAGTTTTGCATCCAGCGTGGAAGATTTTTCCGTGAACAGGGAAATCAGTGCGTCGGATTTTCGCTTCATTTCGTCTTCCGCAGCGGCATTCGTCGTGTTCAGCGTTTCCTTTAACTGGCGCGAAATCGTTGAATAATTGTTTTCCATGTCGGCGATTTTTTCTTCAAAAAACTGAACGGCATTCTGCGTTTTATCCGAAAGCAGCTGATCCATCGCCACGGTTTTGTCGTCGTAAGTTCCAGAAAGTTCGCGGAATTTTTTTTCCATGTCGTCGGAAATCTGCGAAAAACTTTCTTCAAGCATTTCTTCCAGCGAAGAATTTTTTTCCGAAAAATCATCTTCCAGTTTTTTTGCCTTGCCCGTGAACGACGTTTCGATGGACGAAGTGCGCTCTTCTAGCCGGTCGTTTAATTCCTGAATCAGCGCGTTCATTCTTTCCGTAAAAGAATTTTTTTCGCTTTCCAGGTCTGCATTCAGCACCGAAGATTTTTCGCGGATTCCTTCTTCAAACGCCGACGCTTTCTGTTCGTAGGCAGCGGAAAATTCGTCCAGCCGGTTCTGTAAATCCGTGGAAATTTTCTGGTAGCCGTCGTCCAGATTTTTTTCCAGTGAAAAAATTCGCGAACCGAAATTGTCTTCCAGCGATTTTGAATTTCCTGAAAAAAGTTCCCGCAATTCTTCCGTGCGCGAATCCAGTTCCGTTTTTAAATTTGAAATTTCCGAATTCATTTTTTCATGGAACGAAGACGATTCGCTTTCCAGAGAAGTTGCGCGGTCACCGTAAGTTACGGCAAACTGTTCCAGACGCGATTTCAGTTCCGCGGAAATTTTTTCGTACTCGCCGTTCAAATCGTTTTCCATCGCCGAAATTTTCTGCGCAAATTCGTTTTCCAGATTTTCCGAACGGTCGCTGAATTTTTCTTCAAAGAATTTCGTTTTTTCGTCCAGACGATTTTTCATTTCGTCCAGCGCCAGATTCATTTTCTGCGCAAATTCCGTGCTTTCATTTTCCAGCGCATCCAGCCGCTCGCCGCTTTCGTTTCTGTACTTTTCAAATTTTTCTTCCACGTCGCCCACGATTTTTTCGTAGCCGTCTTCCAGCGTGTTTTCCAGAGTTTCCGTGCGTGAAGAAAATTCGTCTTCCAGCGAACGGCAATTTTCATTCAGCGATGAATCGAGTCCCGAAATTTTTTCGTCCAGCGATTTCTGCATTTCGTCCGATTTTTCCGCCAGCCGGTTTTCAAAATCCGAAACCGCATCGTTCAATTTCTGCGACAGCAAATCCGAAGCATCGTCCACCGCCGAAGAAAAATTTTCCTTCGTGGAATTTACGCTTTTTTCAAAATCCTCTGCGCGTTCAGAAAATTCCGCCGATTTTTCCGCGAACACATTTTGCAGCGCGACGATTTTTTCTTCCATTTCGTCCTGCAAATTTTTCGTGCTTTCGTTCAGGAATTTTTCCATGCCGCTGGTTTTCGTTTCGACGCTTTCCTGAATTGCAGAAATTTTTTCCTCGAATCCGTTTGTGCTTCCGTCGATTTTTTCCGCCAGATCATTTTGCATTCCGATGATTTTATTTTCGATTTCGTTTTCAAGCGTAAACGTCCGCGAATGAAGTGCGTTTGCCAGATCCGAAGTTTTTTCCGTGACCGACGATTCCACATCCGCAAACCGATTTTCCAGCGCGTCCAGCCGGTCCTTGCTTTCCGTTTCAAATTTTTCCAGACGATCTTCCACGTTGCCCACGATTTTTTCGTAGCCGTCTTCCAGCGTATTTTCCAGAGTTTCCGTGCGTGAAGAAAATTCGTCTTCCATGGCGCGGCAATTTTCTTTCATGGAAGAATCCACGCGGGAAATTTTTTCGTCCAGCTGACTTTCCAGATCCGAAACTGCGCCACGCAATTTTTCCGCGAAATCACCTTTTGCTTCATCCAGCGCCGAAGAAAAAATTTCGCTTTTTGAATTTACGTTCTCTTCAAAATTCAAAGTACGCTCGTCAAATTCCGCCGTCTTCTGCTCGAAAATATTTTGCAAATCTGAAAGTTTCTGCTCCAGAGTTTTCTGCATTTCGCCGGATTTCTGATTCACGTCGTTCCAGATTTCTTCTGAAGAATTTCTGAATTCGCTTTCCATGCCGTCGATTTTTTTCGTCATTTCGTCGTGCAGATTTTCCGTGCGGTTTTTGAGTTCCGCTTCCAGACCCGAAGTTTTTTCGTCAAGCGATTTTTCGATTTCGTCCGTGCGCGATGAAACTTTTTCTTCCACGGCTGAAATTCGTGCGGCAAAATTTTCCGCGCCGTCGTCGAGTTTCTGCGAAATTTCGTCGTGCAGGTTTTCCGTGCGGTTTTTGAGTTCCGCTTCCAGGCCCGAAGTTTTTTCGTCAAGCGACTTTTCGATTTCGTCCGTGCGCGATGAAACTT
>CAZACA010000030.1:0-15203 GCA_964483515.1 uncultured Treponema sp. | reverse complement strand
AAAAAAAAATCCGTAAGCCAAAAAAAAAAAAAATGACGAACCGAAAATTCCGCGAAGAAATTTTTTTGTGCACGATGATTTTTTTTCTGCAATAATTTTTTTGCATCGTTCGCGGGAAAAAATTCGTCAGCCAAAACAAAAAAAAAACGACGACCCAAAAATTCCGCGAAAGGATTTTTTTATGCACGATGATTTTTTTTCTGCATGAAATTTTTGCATCGTTCGCGGAAAAATTCCGTCAGCAAAACAAAAAAAAATGACGACACGAAAATTCTGCGAAGGATTTTTTTTATGTACGACGAATTTTTTCTGCATCGTTCCGCGGAAAAATTTTCGTCAGCTAAAACAAAAAAAAACGACGAACCGAAAATTCCGCGGGGGAAATTCCGAATCGTCGTCGTAATTTAAAAAATCAGCGGAACCGTTAAATCGAATAGTTGTCCGAAAGTTCCATCATGCCGTTTTCAATGAGAATTTCTTCCAGACGCTCCTGGGTGATGGGGGTGGGAATCGTAAATTTCGTGTTTTCATCGATTGCCTGCGCCAGTTCGCGGTAAACCTGTGCCTGACTTGAATCCGGTGCGTACTCGATGACGGTTTTCTTGCGGATTTCGGCCTGCTGAACGATATTATTCCGCGGAACAAAATAAATCAGCTGCGTGTTCAGTTCTTTTGTGAATGCCCGGAGCAAATCCATTTCACGGTCAACATTACGGCTGTTACAGATGATTCCGCCCAGACGAACGTCGCCGCGCTCTGCATAACGTGCGATTCCCTTGCAGATATTGTTCGCCGCATAAAGTGCCATCATTTCGCCCGACGCCACGATGTAAATTTCCTGCGCTTTTCCTTCACGAATCGGCATTGCGAATCCGCCGCAAACGACATCGCCCAGAACATCGTAAAAAACGTAATCCAGATCGTCAGTGTACGCGCCCAGATTTTCCAGCATGCTGATGGAAGTAATGATTCCGCGTCCTGCACAGCCTACTCCAGGTTCCGGTCCGCCCGATTCCACGCAGCGAACGCCTTTAAATCCCTGTTTTTCCAGATCGGCAAGGGTAATTTCAGTTTTGTTGTCGCGGATTGTGTCCAGAACCGTTTTTTGATGCAGTCCTCCCAGAAGAAGCCGCGTTGAATCCGCCTTCGGATCGCATCCCACTACCAGAACTTTTTTATTCAGTTCCAGAAGTCCAGCCGTCAAATTCTGCGTAGTCGTGGATTTTCCAATTCCGCCTTTTCCGTAAATCGCTATCTGACGAATCTTTTTTGCCATAAATTTCCACCTCCTGAATGATTCCTCAAAAAAAACTTTGTGCAACCTATTGATTAAGTAGGTAAAAAGCATTATTATGATAATTACCTACTTTGTCAATAGGTTTATGGGGATATTTTTCCGCGGAGGTTTTGAAGTGGCAGCGGACAAAGAATTCGTTTTTAAAGAACATCCGTGTTTCGGACCGTGCAAAAAAAACAAGGCGCGCATTCATCTGCCGGTTTCGCCGGGATGCAACATTGAATGCAGGTTCTGCGACCGTAAACTGAACGAATCGGAGCAGCGGCCTGGCGTTACAAGCACCGTAATCAGCGCAGACGAAGCGGAATTTTTCGTGCGGACGGCGCTGGAAAAGTGTCCGGAATTAACCGTCGTAGGAATTGCGGGACCGGGCGACACTCTTGCAACACCTTTTGCGCTTCAGGTTTTCCGCATGATTAAAGAAAAATTTCCGAAACTAATCAAGTGCATGAGTACGAACGGACTTCTTCTGCCGGAAAAATCGGAAGAAATCGCGGAAGTTGGAATCGACACGCTGACGGTTACCGTAAATTCGGTAAAATCATCCACGGAAGCAAAAATAAACCGGCGGATTTTTTTCCACGGAAAAACTTACGAAGGCGAAGAAGCGGCGGAAATTCTGATTAAGAATCAGCTCGAAGGAATCCGGCGCGTTTCAAAATCAGGAACTCTAATAAAAGTGAACACTGTGCTGATTCCGGGCGTAAACGATTCGGAAATTGAAGACATTGCAGCCACGGTAAAAGAATGCGGCGCTACGATTTACAATATAATTCCGCTCATTCCGCAGCTGGAATTTGCAGAAACTCCGGCACCCACCTGCGCACAACTTGCAAAAGCACGGGAAGACGCAGAACCGTTCATCAATGTTTTCAGGCATTGTCAGCATTGCCGCGCGGATGCAGTCGGAATTCCGGGCGTGTACGACATCGGCAGTCAGATTTATCTGGGCAAACTTTCGGCAAAGGAAACTTTTTCCCACGGATAAAAAGGAGGCTTTATGAAATACAAAGTTGCAGCGGCGACTTCCGACGGAAAAAACGTGGATTCCCATTTCGGTCACGCTACGGAATTTACGGTTTACGAAGTGGACGAAGATTCAGGCGAATACGAAGAAACCGGCAGCAGGACAACGCAGGCTTTTTGCGGCGACAGTTGCGGTTCCAGTTCCGTAGAGGCGCTTTCCGACGTGGAATACGTTCTGGCGGCAAAAATCGGTCCCCATGCAATTCGTGCCCTGGCGCAGTTCGGCGTGAGTGCGTTCGACATTGCACTTCCCGTTGACGAAGCCATTGCAAAAATCAACGCGTACAGAAAAAAAATTTCAGCGAGAAAACAACGTCTCTCGGAGGACGAAAAATAAAATTACAGCGTCGGGCGAAATTCTGCAAAACGATTCGTCCCGCAAAGTTTGGAGGAAAAAATGGCAAAAATTCTTGACCAGCCGCGTTACAAATGTGCTCTGGCTGCAATGCAAACCGTGCAATCGATTCCGGGGGCGATTCCAATCCTGCATTCCGGACCGGGGTGCGCTTCAAAACTCAACGATAACAACGGAACGAGCGGAAAATTCAGTCCGAATATTTTTCCGTGCACGTCCATCAGCGAAAAGGAAGTCGTGTTCGGCGGTTCAGACAAATTGCGCAGTACAATCCGGAATGCGCTTCGTGTAATTGACGCGGATTTATTCGTGGTTCTTTCGGGATGCACGGGCGAAATTATCGGCGATGACATTCAGGAAGTGGCGGAAGAATTTGAAGACGACGTAAAACCTGTAGTTTACGCGAAAACTCCGGGATTTAAAGGCAACAATTACGTCGGTCATGACTGGATTTTAAAATCGATTTTTCAGCAGTATTTAAAAAATGCGCAGAAAGAAACTGAAAAAGGTCTTGTAAATATTTTTGTTTCGCCGCCGCAGCAGGATCCGTACTGGCTCGGAAATTTGCGCGAAATCGAAGGACTTTTGAGCGAAATCGGACTGAAGCCGAATTCGATTTTCGGATTTGGCCGCGGAATCGAAAACATTCAGAAAATTCCGAACGCGGAATTTACGATTCTGGTTTCGCCCTGGGCAGGAATTGAAAGCGCGGAATTTCTGAAGGAAAAATTTAAAATTCCCCTTCTGCATTATCCCGTTCTTCCCATCGGTGCCACGGAAACGACAAAATTTCTGCGTGCAGTTCAGGAATTTACCGGCGCGGACAAAAATTTGACTGAAAAAGTGATTGCGCAGAAAGAAGCCGAATTTTATTACTACATCGAACGGTTCGCCGACACGCTTCTGGAAACGCGAATTCTGGGCAAACGGTTTACGGTTGTGAGCGACAGTCAGTACACTTCAGCGGTAACGAAATTTCTGGTGAACGACATGGGACTTTTTCCGCAGAAACTTTTCATTACGGACGATGCGCCGCAGCAGTTCAGGCAGGAAATCGCAAACGAAACGAGCCGGTTGAATTACGGAATTCAGGCGGAAGTGGAATTCAGCACGGACGGACACGACATTCACGAGCAGATTAAAAAAATCGATTTTGCCGGAGTTCCGCTGATTCTGGGTTCAAACTGGGAAAAGGAACTTGCAAAAAAAATGGGCGCGCATTACGTGAACGTAAGTTATCCCATGCTTGAAAAACTTGTGGTAAACAGTCACGTCGCCGGATATTCGGGCGGGCTGCATCTTCTGGAGCAGATTTTTACCGCAGCCATGTCAAAACTGAAACTTTAGGATTTTGGAGGAATCATGCCGTATAATTTTAAAAACGCAAATCTTGCCGTCCGCGAAAACCGTCTCGGTTCGATTACGGGCTTTGTGGGAAATCTGGAGCAGTTAGTTTATCGTTCCGAATGCGGTTCGCTGAAAAATCGTGAGCGATGCTTCAGTCAGTCCAGTTCGTGCCTTTCAGGTTGCGCGCTGAATGCCCTTGCTGCCATCAGGAATGTTGCCGTAGTTTATCATGCGCCCGCGGGATGTACTGCCATGGCTTCCAACGACAACGTAAAATTCGGTCAGCTTGCCGCACGAATCAACAAGACCACGGATTCGGTTTTTGTCTGCACGGATTTGAACGAAAAGGACACGGTTTTCGGCGCCATGAATGATTTACGAAAAATCGTCGAGCACACGTACAAAACTTATAAACCGGATGCGATTTTTATTTCCACCAGCTGCGTTTCTGGCGTAATCGGCGAAGATGTGGACGGACTCGCGGAAGAAATTCGGGACGAATACGACATTCCGATTATTCCCGTTCATTGCGAAGGATTTAAATCGCGAATCTGGGCTTCGGGATTCGACATTTCAGACCATGCAGTTTTGCAGGGAATCGTCAAACCGCCGAAGGAAAAACGCCGCGTCATCAACATAAAAAACTTTTTTGAAAGCGCACGACCGCAAATCACGAAAATTTTCCGCGAAGTTTTCGATGCAGAACCGCAGTTCCTTTACTGCAACGCCACCGTGGAAGAATTGTCACACTTGAGCGAAAGCCTGGCGACGGTTTCAATCTGCGGAACGCTGGGAACTTATCTGGGCAACGCTCTGGAAGAAACGTACGGAGTTCCTTATGTGCGCACCATAAATCATTCGGGTGTGGCAGGATTTGAAGCGTGGCTCCGCGGAATCGGCGATGCAATCGGAAAGCGGAAGGAAGCCGACGAATACATTGCAAGGCAGCGTGAAATTTTCATTCCGCAAATCGAAGAAGCAACGAAACGGCTTCACGGACTGCGTGCGGTAATCGGAATGGGCCCCGGATTCACTTACGAAATTGCGCGCGTTCTTCAGGAATTCGGCATGACGGTTGAATACGCCCTGGCATGGCACTACGATTACAAATACGACAACGGACAGGTTCCGCCGGCTCTGGAGCATCTTCTGAAAAATTCGCCGAAAGACATGAAAGTTGCAGTTGCCGACCAGCAGAATTACGAAGTTCTGAACATCCTGAACCGTTATCAGCCCGACGTTTATTTCAGCCGCCATCCGGGAACGACTGTCTGGGCGATAAAGCAGGGATTTGCAGCGGTTTTTGTTGCCGACGAATACACGGTTTTCGGTTACGAAGGCACGCTTTCCTTTGCAAAACTGATTCTGGACACGGTAACGAACCGTTCGTTTGAAAAAAATCTTGCCGCGCGAATCAAATTGCCTTACACAAAATGGTGGTACGACCAGAATTCGGACAAATTCATCAACGAAGAAGGAAAAAAATGAAAAAACTTTATGAATCGCTCACGGAACTCGTCGGAAAAACACCGCTGGTTCGGCTTGCAGGCTACGAAAAACTTCACGGACTTTCTGCGCATCTGTACGGAAAAATCGAATATTTCAATCCCATCGGAAGCGTAAAAGACCGCATTGTCCTGCGCATAATCGAAGACGCGGAAAAATCGGGCCGGATCAATCCTGCTGAAACGACTCTGGTGGAATACACGAGCGGAAACACGGGAATTGCTCTGTCGGCTTTTGGTGCCATGAAAGGTTACCGCGTGCAGATTTATTTGCAGAACGGAGTCAGCCGCGAACGACGCCAGATGATGGAAAGTTTCGGTGCGAAAGTAACGCAAATCAGCGACGTGGAAGAAATTCAGGAAGCGCTGAAAGAAACGAACAACGATTTTGTTGCAGCGACAAACGTTTTAAAGCAGCATCTGCGCGAACGGGCAAGCAGCGGAAAATCGCTTTTTTTCGTTGACCAGATGATGAATCCGCTGAATTCGGCGGCGCATCACGACACGACCGGCAGGGAAATCTGGGACGACACTGACGGCGACCTGGCTGCGGTGGTGGCATCGGTGGGAACTGGCGGAACTTTGCGCGGAATCAGCGACTACGTAAAATCGCAGAATCCGTCGGTGAAAATTTTTGCCGTGGAACCGACTCCCGACGACAAATTCCTTACCGGAATCCACAATTTTACGGAAGTTCCTGAAGAGCGCGTTCCAAAAAACATGAAGGGCGAAAACATTTACGACGAATTTTTCGTGGCGCATAAAGACGAAGCGTTTGGTGCAGCGCGTGAAGTGGCAAAATCCGACGGAATTCTCGTGGGAATTTCCAGCGGGGCAGCGTTGTGGGGCGCAAGTCAGATGGCTTCACGAAAAGAATTCGCGGGCAAAAATGTCGTGGTAGTTTTCCCTGATACGGGACTGCGATATTTAAGCCAGGACCTTTTTTAAAATGCATCCGGGGCGTTTGCTCCGGATTTTTTTTACGGACGGAACGATTTCATGGCGTCGATTGTTTTTGAAACGAGTTCTTCCAGCGACCAGCCCAGAAGTTCCGCACCGCGATTTATGACTTCCCGTGAGCATCCCGCAGCAAATTTGGGCGATTTGAATTTTTTCAGCACGGATTTCGTTTCCAGATCCTGAACGCTTTTCGACGGCCGCATCAAAATCACCGCGCCAATCAGTCCGCTCAATTCGTCCACCGCGTAAAGAATTTTTTCCATCTGATGTTCAGGTTTCACGTCCACAGTCAGAAGCCAGCCGTGACTCACCGTTGCATGAATCAGTTCCGCCGAAAGATTTTCCGCCTGCATGATTTCCTGCATTTTTTTGCAGTGTTCGCCGGGCCACATTTCAAAATCCAGGTCGTGCAAAAGTCCCGCGATTCCCCAGAATTCTTCGTCATCCGCGTAACCCGAATTCCGCGCGAAAAATTTCATGATTCCTTCCACGATTTCCGCGTGCTCCAGATGAAAACGGTCTTTATTGTATTTTTGCAAAAGTTCCACCGCCTGCTGATGAGAAATTCCTGCCTGCATTTTTTCCTCCGCCGAATTTTTTGCGTAAAAATATTACTCCGCCGGTTTTCTGTCAATATTTCCGCGACGATTTTTTTATAAAACCTATTGACAAAGTAGGTAAACATGGTATACTTCATTTACCTACAAAGAAAGTAGGTTTTAATGAAGCAATAAAAATTTCAAGGGGGAAATCATGTCGAAAATTTACAAAACCGCCGACGAACTCATTGGTCGCACTCCGATTCTGGAACTGACTCACATCGAAGCAGAATTCGGACTGAAAGCGAAAATTCTTGCAAAACTGGAATATTTTAATCCGGCCGGTTCGGTTAAAGATCGAATCGCAAAAGCCATGATCGACGACGCGGAAAAATCTGGAAAACTCAAACCCGGCGCGACAATCATCGAACCCACAAGCGGCAACACGGGAATCGGACTTGCATCTGTGGCAGCGGCCCGCGGATATAAAATAATCATCGTTATGCCCGAAACCATGAGCGTTGAACGACGTCAGCTGATGAAAGCATACGGCGCGGAACTTGTTCTCACTGAAGGCGCAAAAGGAATGAAAGGAGCCATTGCAAAGGCGGACGAACTGTCAAAAGTTACGCCGAACAGCTTCATTCCGGGTCAATTCGTCAATCCGGCGAACCCGAAAGCCCACGAAGAAACCACCGGTCCTGAAATTTACGAAGACACCGACGGAAAAGTGGACTACTTTGTGGCAGGAGTCGGCACGGGCGGAACAATTACAGGCGTTGGCAAATATTTAAAGTCAAAAATCGACGGCGTAAAAGTCGTTGCAGTTGAACCGGCGACTTCAGCAGTTCTTTCCACGGGCGTTGCAGGCAGCCACAAAATTCAGGGAATCGGCGCGGGATTCGTTCCGGATGTACTGGACACAAAAATTTACGACGAAATTATCGCAGTGCAGAACGATGATGCGTTCTCAACGGGTCGGCTCATCGGCAAAAAAGAAGGAATCCTCGTAGGAATTTCCAGCGGTGCGGCGTTGTGGGCGGCAGTAGAACTGGCAAAGCGTCCTGAAAACGAAGGCAAAAACATCGTTGTCCTGCTTCCTGACACGGGCGACCGATATTTGAGCACTCCGCTTTTCAACTGATTTCAGCGATGAAAATTTCCCGGCTTTTCAGTCGGGATTTTTTTTTGTTCCGCGGAATTTTCCGTTCGATTTTTTTTCCGTTCGATTTTTTTTGTTCGCGGATTTTTTTCAGTCGATTTTTTTTCAGTCGATTTTTTTCCGCGAATAATCAATCAATAAAACTGCTTTGTCCACTCGGCAATCCGGTCTTGCAGCGCAAATTCCGACGATGAATTCGACGTGTTGATTTCGTCCTTCAGGTAGGGAATGATAACGTTTGTTTTGAGACTTTTCCAGCGGTAAGGCAGAATATTCGGCAGCGTGAGGGACTGTTCCTGCGGCGTGTTGCCCAGAAGTTTCCGGTAGACTGCGGGGAAAAATTTTTCGTTCACTTCCTTCAGCGACGAAAATCCGCCTGCAATGCCAAAAATAGCCGTAGTAGTTTTCCGATTCTGGGAGCGCTGAATGCAAAGCCGCTGCGTTTCGACTTTCATGAACCAGGAAATGAAAATTTCCGCCTGATTTTTCTGCTCGGATTTTTTGTAAAGCCCCATCGTAATGATGTCGTCTTCCACGGGAATTTTTCCGTCCTGCTCAATCCATCTGAATGAAATGTTCGACAGCTGGGAATCGTTCAGCATAAAAAAATCATCGCTTGTAGTGTACGCGAAAAGACACCGGCCCGTAGTAATCTGCCTGTAGCCCGGCATGTACAGATATTTGAACTGAAAATTCTGCTCGCTGGAAGTGTCCGTGTTCCGCGCAAGAGTCCACTGCCGCATTTCCATTATGGCATTTCCCAGCGATTTTTCGTCCCACAAAAAACTTGCGCCTTTTTCGCGGTACGATGCGCCGTAAAGTTTCGTCACCAGGTACAAAAATTCGTCATCCCAGGACGGAGCGAATCCCATGGCGGTGTAATTTCCTGATTTGTTCCGCTGATTGAAATTTGCCGCAGCCGATTTTATCTGCTCCAGATTCAGCGAAGAATTCGTTTCGATGAACGACAGATTTTTCTGGCTGAAAATCATGGCGGGCAGGTTAAAACTGACGGGCAGAAGGTACTGTTTTTCGTTTATTTCGCCGTATTGCAGAAGCCGGTCGTAAAAAAGCGTCCGGTCGAGACTTTTTTCCGCGAAAAGATAATTCATGGGTGCAAAATATTTCCGCGTAGACGAATTTTTCAGCCACGGTGCAATAATTACGTCGGGCGTGAGTTCGTCCTTTGCAGGCGGAAGTGCGCGGGCAGGTTCTTCCTTGTAAACGACAACAGCATTTATATCGTCGTGAGTCGCGTTAAAAAGTTCCACATACGAAACGATTTCCGGATTATCAGTCCAGACGACAATCGGTCTGGAAGCGGAATTCCTGCACGAAAAAAAGCCGAGCGATGCGAAAAAAATTGCCGCGAAAAATTTATCCGCCGATTTCATTTGCCAGGTCGTAAATTGCGCCGTAAACCATTTCGATTTTGTCTTCGTCCAGGCTGGAAAAAGCAACCCGCAGCGTCCGTTCGTCAATGGAAATTGTGCCGATTCCTTTTTCGTGAAGCAGTTTCTGCCTGAATTGTTCCGCGTCGATTTTCATCGTGTCAAACGCCATGAAGTAGCCCGAATTAAACGGCAGCGGCCTGATGAATTCGCTTTTGTGCGTGTCCACGAAATTCCGCACGATTCTGTAACGCCTTTCCAGAATTCCGCGGAATTCTTTTTTTTCTTCATCGATGGTGCCGCTCTGAAACGCTTTCAGCAGAATTGTCTGGGAGGGAGTGGCTGAACATGAAACTGACGAACGGATTGCGCCCATGAGTTTTTTTACAAGCGCTTCGTACTGCGCGTCGGTTAAATTTTTGCAGCCGAAAGTCAAAAATCCCGTGCGGAATCCCCATGCAAAATCTTCTTTTGTGGGACCGTCGATTTTTGCCGCCAGAACGTTTTCGTGCAGGTCGCAGAGGTACGCGAAAAGCGATTGTTTTTCGATTTCGTCTTCGTAATTCAGTCCGAAATAAGCGTCGTCGCACCAGACCATAACTTTTGCGCCTGATTCAGCGATTTCCTTTACGATTCTGACGATTTCCGCTGCTTCTGCGGAAGTGGGGCTGTATCCCGAAGGATTCTGCGGAAAATTTAAAAGCACGCGGACTGAACCGCTTTTTGCCTGCTGAATCAACGTTTCCCTTAAGCCCGAAACATTGAATTTTCCGTCGCGAAACATTTTAAACTGAACGAATTCTGCATTCCGCCTGGCACCGGCAATCAAAACGTAATTGTCCCATGACGGGTCGGCGGCAACCAGCGGCTTTGTTTCGTCCAGAAAAAGGTCAGCCAGATACGAAATTCCTGCGGTGAGTCCCGGCACCACAACAGGAAGCGAAAATTTTTTGTCTTTTAAAAGCGGATTTTTCTTTATGATTTCGTTTTTCCATTCGGCGCGCAAATCGGGATTTCCTGCTGTGGGAGCGTATCCGACGAGTTCTGCGGAAGAAAGTTCCGGCGCGAATTTTTTTACTGACGGCAATGCGATGGGTTTTCCGTCCACAACCGTCGTTCCGATTGTTCCGTTCGCCCTGTTACCGAATTTTTTCGCTTCGCCGCTTTGGGCAATGATTCCTTTGGGAAAGTAAAGTCGTTTTCCCAAATCGCTGAGCAATTGTCCTGGAGCGGTTCCGTCCAGAGCATCGTTTAATTCTTTTGCCAATGAATTCATAATGCGGTGAGTATAGTGATTTTGCCGTTTTGTATCAATGATTTCGATTTTTACTGTGGATTTTGTCCGCGGAAAAAAAACACCGCCCGAAAGGAGGAGGTTTTCAGGCGGCAAGGGGAAAAACTTTTTTAATGGAGGAGACGTTTATGAAATTGCCAGAGCTATTTGTTTTTTCGTTTTTTTGAAACTACGTCGAAAATTACCGCCAGAAGCAGAACAAGGCCTTTTACTGCACGCTGCCAGTTTGCATCCACGCCCAAAATCGACATTCCGTTGTTCAGGATTCCCATGAAAATTGCACCGATTACCGCTCCGCCGATTGTACCGGTTCCGCCGTAAGCCGAAGCGCCGCCGATAAAGCACGAAGCGATTGCATCCATTTCGTAGTTCTGTCCGGCAGTAGGTGCCGCTGAATTAAATCGTGCCGCGCAAACCAGTGCCGCAAGTCCTGCCAGAAATCCCATGTTCGTGTACGCGAAAAACATTACTTTTTCAGTGTTTACGCCCGAAAGCCGTGCCGCTTTTTCGTTTCCGCCGATGGCATAAAGATATCTGCCCGGAACTGTGTTCTGCGTGTAGTACGCGTAAATTGCCACAACCACCGCCACAGGAATCAGCACGGAAGGAATTCCTTTGTCCAGCGCCAGAAGAATTCCCACTGCCAGAGTTACGCCGCACAAAATTACAAGCCGCGCCACAAATGCACCTGCGGAAGAAACTTCGTATCCTTTGCGGATTTTTGAAATTCTGCTGAAAATATTCGACACGATAATCGCCGCCACGCACAGAAGAACCACAACCATCGTTACGCCGAAAATCAGCCGCGCCTGAGATGCTTCTGCCGCAAAATACGCTGCATCGTCTTCAATGTCGGAAATGTCGGGCAAATACGAACCGGGAATAAAACTTGAAAAAAGATTCATGTATTTTTCAGGGAACGGACCGATTGTGTTTCCTTTAAGGCACAAAAGGGCAACTCCGCGCCACAAAAGCATTCCTGAAAGCGTACAGATAAACGGCGGAATGTGAACGAACGCAATGAACGCACCATGCCACGCACCGATTGCAAGTCCCGCGATAAGGCAGACGAAAATGGAAATCCACAGCGGCGCATGAAGATTCACTAAAAGAACTCCCGCAATGGCACCCACAAGACAAACCACCGAACCGACGCTTAAATCGATGTTTCCGCCCGTAAGAATGCACAAAAGCATACCGGTCGCCAGAATTACAACGTAAGCGTTCTGGTTAATGATGTTGGTAACGTTTGACGGTGCAAAAAGCGAACCTTTTCCCATGCTTACAATCAGCACCTGGAAGAAAATCATTACCGCCACCAGTACGAAAATCATCGTGTTGTTTTTCAGTATTTTCTTAAAGTTGAATGATGATACTTCTGCCATATTTTTCTCCGTAAATTTATTTTCCGTTGTTGATTATGCACGCCATGATTTTTTCCTGACTTGCATCTTTTGCGTCCATTTCGGCAATCATTTTTCCTTCGTTCATTACGTAAATTCTGTCGCTCATTCCCAGAACTTCAGGCATTTCCGACGAAATCAAAATCACCGATTTTCCTTCAGCCACCATTTTGTTGATGATGCAGTAAATTTCGTACTTTGCGCCTACATCGATTCCGCGGGTGGGTTCGTCCAGAATCAGAATGTCCGGGTCGGCAAACATCCACTTTCCCAGAAGAACTTTCTGCATATTTCCGCCCGAAAGATTTCCGACGTTTTCGTCCACCGATGCGCATTTCGTATGCATTTCTTTTGCGGTTTCTACGGCGTATTCCCGTTCTTTTTCAAAGTTGATGATTCCGTGGCGGGAAATTTTTTCAGGTTTTGCCGATGAAGTATTTTTCGTGATGGATTCCGTTAAAATCAGTCCGTTGCCTTTTCTGTCTTCAGTAACGTAAGCAATGTGATGATTTATGGCGGATTTTACCGTGGGAAGCGAAACTTCTTTTCCGTTCAGAAAAATTTGTCCCGAAATATTCGTTCCGTAAGATTTTCCGAAAATGCTCATGGCAAGTTCAGTTCTGCCCGCGCCCATTAAGCCCGAAATTCCCAGAACTTCGCCTTTCCGCAGATTGAAATTTACGTTGTCGCAGACTTTTATGCCGTCGAAAGCGGGATGATCCACGCACCAGTTTT
This sequence comes from uncultured Treponema sp., assembly GCA_964483515.1. Lineage (GTDB taxonomy): Bacteria > Spirochaetota > Spirochaetia > Treponematales > Treponemataceae > Treponema_D. The sequence continues at coordinate 2,189 of CAZACA010000030.1, read as the reverse complement.
TTACTTCCATGCAGACGTCGCCCACATGACTTTCGCGCCTGGGAAAACGGTCGGTGATGTCGCGTCCAACCATTGCCGAAATTATTACGTCTTCAGTGAATTTGTCCGTTTTTTTGTCCAGAGTTTTTATGACGCTGCCGTCGCGGATTACGGTGATTTTATCAGCAACGTAAGAAATTTCGTTCAGTTTGTGGGAAATGATGATTGACGTCATGCCCTGCTTTTTGAATTCCAGAAGCAAATCCAGAAGATGCTTTGATTCCGTGTCGTTAAGGGAAGCCGTCGGTTCGTCCAGAATCAGGAGCCGCACTTTTTTGCCCAGCGCCTTGGCAATTTCCACCAGCTGCTGCTTTCCTACGCCGATGTCCTTTATGAGCGTATGGGACGATTCTTTCAGCCCCACGTCAGCCAGAAGTTTGTCCGCCCTGTCGAAAGTTTCAGCCCAGTCGATTCGCGCCTTTGTTCCCCGTTCGTTGCCCAGAAACATATTTTCCGCGATGGAAAGCAGCGGTACGAGCGCCAGTTCCTGATGAATTATAACGATGCCCAGTTTTTCGCTGTCTTTTATTTTTTGGAATTTGCAAAGATTTCCGTCGTAAATTATTTCGCCGGAGTAAGTTCCATAACCGTAGATTCCGCTGAGAACATTCATCAACGTAGATTTTCCCGCTCCGTTTTCGCCGCAAAGTGCGTGAATTTCTCCTTCTTCCACGGAAAGTGTAACGTTGTCCAGTGCCTTTACGCCGGGAAATTCTTTCGTAATATTTCGCATTTCCAGTAATGCCGCCATAGAATCTCCTTCAATTTGCTCAATTCGATAGTAAAAATTTAAACCTTTGTGAATTTCAAAAAAGGGCACCCGTAAAAACATCCGCTTTTAAAGGTGCCCACTCTTCCAATTAACTTACGATTTTCTACTTAAGTTGTGATTCCGTGTAATATCCTGAGTCAATTAAAAGAGATTTGTAGTTGGAAAGATCTGCATAAACCGGGTCGCAAAGGTAAGAAGGAATGATTCCAGTACCGTTGTCGTAAGTCTTGTTGTCGTTGATTTCTGGTTTTGTTCCCTTAAGAAGTGCGTCAACCATTCCCACAACTTTAACAGCGAGGGTTCGCGTATCTTTGAACACCGACATTGACTGAGTTCCTGCAATCATGTTTTTTACAGAAACAATATCGCAATCCTGGCCGGTCAGAACAGGGAAATTCGCCTTTGTGTAGCCTGCATTTTTAAGTGCATTGGTGATTCCCATGGCGCAGGAGTCGTTTGAAGAATAAACTGCATCGAGTTTTGTGCCTTTCGGACCGTAGCCGTTGGAAGTGATGAGGTTTTCCATTCGTTTTTGTGCTTCTTCAGTAGACCAGTTGAGTGTAGCGCATTGTGCTTTTGCAGTCTGACCTGAGCGGCAAACAAGAGTTCCGTTGTCCAGATATGGTTTCAGTACGTCCATTGCTCCGCCGAAGAAAAAGTTGATGTTGTTGTCATCGGGAGAACCTGTGAAAAATTCGATGTACGCCGGATCAGAAGAAGTTCTGCTTTTCAAATTCAGTTTGTCCACAAGGTAGTTGCCCTGAATCGTTCCGACTTTGTAATTGTCGAAAGTCGCATAGTAAGAAACGGCATTTGAATTCATGATGAGGCGGTCGTAAGCAATAACCGGAATTCGTTTTTTCTTTGCGCCGTCAAGTGCATTTTTCAGCGCGGAACCATCGATGGAAGCCACAACAAGCACGTTGCATTTTCCGGTAATCATGTTTTCGATTTGCGAAACCTGAGTGTTAATGTCGTTGTTGGCATACTGCAAATCAACTTCATAGCCCGCTTTTTCCAGCTGCGTCTTCATGTTTGCGCCGTCCTGATTCCATCGCTGCAAATCTTTTGTAGGCATGGAAACGCCGACTTTTGTTTTTTTTGCTTTTGCCGCGAAACACGGAAGAACCAATGCAAGTGCAAGCAAAGCTGCAAGAATTTTTTTCATAAGATAATCCTCCTGAAATGACATCTTATTTTTTTATCGATAGCGAATCGCTATTTTTTTTCCGAACTGACGCAATTATACCCCGCGGAACAAAAAACGATTTTTGGATTTTCTAAATTTTTTTGCGATTTTATGTGATTTTTCTTCAAGCATTTCCGCCCCGAATTTCAAAAAACATGGATTTTTTTGTCATAAAAAAAGTGAAGAAAA
>CAZACA010000029.1:0-15386 GCA_964483515.1 uncultured Treponema sp. | reverse complement strand
TGGAGCAGGTGGAGCGGCTCAAAGAAAATTTGTGATTTTCCGCGGAAAATGCGATTTTGTTTGCAGAAAGGAATTTTTGCAAACAAAAAAAATCCGTGCGAAACCTTCACAAAAAAATTCGACCCCCTTGTTGCATTTTTTCTTTTCATTTATCATTCGCGCATGAAGCAAAAAACAGGAACGATTTATTATTCGGACGAACTGAACGACGAATTTGCATTTGACGACATTGTTCCGCGGAAAATCGGCGGGGAGTATGCTTACGTTCAGGATTCGCCATGGAAAAAATTCACGCGGTTTTTCTGGTACCGTCTGATTGCGTTTCCCGCTGCTTTTTTTTATCTGAAAATCTGCTATCGTCATAAAATCGTCAACAGGGGCGTCATTAAAAAATTTTCAGGCGGTGCTTTTTTTCTTTTCGGCAATCACACCCACAACATCTGCGACGCGCTGATTCCTACGTTCGTTTCGTTTCCAAAAAGCGTCCGCGTAATCGTTCATGCAAACAACATTTCCATGCCGGTTCTGGGTGCCGTTACTCCGAGCCTGGGTGCAATTCCGCTGCCCGACGACAGGGATTCCACGCGAAACTTCCTGAACTGCATAAAAATCCGCGTTGCACAGAAAGAAGTTCTGACCATTTATCCCGAAGCGCACATCTGGCCGTTTTACACGAAAATTCGTCCGTTTTCTGCCCATTCATTCCGCTATCCGGTTCAGTACGGCGTTCCGAGTTTCTGCTTTACCAACGTTTACAAAAAGCGCCGTTTTTCAAAAAATCCGCGGATTGTAACTTACGTGGACGGACCTTTTTTTGCGGACGAAAATCTTTCGGCTTCGGAAAAACGCGAAAATCTGCGGAACAAAATTTTTTCTGCCATGACCGAACGCGCCAGGCTGAACGAAGTGGAACTCATAAAATACGTTAAAATTTCCGCGGAAAAAAATTGCAACCGTCCGGAAAAAAACGTGTCAAATTAAACAGAATTTTATATTTGCAGGGCTTTCGGGCATTTTTTGTGATTTCCTGCGGATTTTATGGATTTTTTATGGTAAACGTACTTTTTTGCGGAAACGATAAAGTTTTTGACGGAATGATGACCTGCATCCTTTCGATTTTGAAGCGGACACAAACGCGCGAACCGTTTAAATTTTTTGTTTTCACCATGGATTTGCACGAAAAAAACGAATCGTACAGACCCGTTTCAGACAGGCAGATTGAATTTTTGCGGAAACTCGCGGCGGAATACAATGCAGAAAATTCCGTGGAAAAAATCGACGTTACGCAAATTTATCACGCGGAATTCAGCGGCTGCCCCAACGAAAACTGTTACTGTTCGCCCTACACGCTCCTGCGTCTTTTCGCGGATCTGGTTCCGTCCATGCCCCGAAAATTTCTTTATCTGGATGCGGACGTTCTTTTTAACCGCGACATAATGCTTCTTTACGGAACCGACGTTTCATCCGTGGAATACGCCGCCGCCAACGACCACTACGGAAAATATCTCATAAATCCGCGCTACATAAACGCCGGAGTGCTTTTATTCAACATGGAACTTTGCCTGGCGAACGGAATTTTTAAAAAAGCGCGGGAACTCATAAAAACGAAAAAACTTCTTTTTGCCGACCAGAGCGCGTTAATCCGCAGCACTACGAAAAAAAAACTTCTTCCGCAGAAATTCAACGACCAGAAATTTTTGTGGAAGCATACGGTGGTGCGTCATTTTTCCAGGCGGCTTTTTTATCTGCCCTATCCTCACATTGCAAACATAAAGCAGTGGCAGGTTTCCGCGGTGCACAAAATTTTCAGATACTTTCAGTTCGACGATATTCTGTTTGAATATATTTACCAGATAGAAAAATTTAAGAGGGATTTTAAATGAACGAAAAACGCATTCCGATTTTCTTTGCCTGCGACGACAACTTTGTAAAATTTACAATCGTTTCGATTCAGTCCATAAAGGCAAACGCATCAAAAGAATTCGATTATCACATTCACATTCTTTGCACGAAAATCAGCGAGCCCATGAAAAAAGCGGCGCTTTCTCTTTCCGACGAAAAATTTTTGATTACGTTCGATGACGTAAGCGATTATTTAAAGAGCGTGGACTACAAATTGCATACGCGGGACTACTATTCAAAAACCACGTATTTCAGGCTTTTCATTCCCGAAATGTTTCCGCAGCTGGACAAGGCGCTTTACATTGACAGCGATACGGTCGTTACGGGCGATGTGGCGGAACTTTACAATCACGATTTGGGCGAAAATTACGTGGGCGCGGCACAGGAACAGGCAATGATTCAGGTTCAGCCCTACGGCGATTACGTGGAAAAATGCGTCGGAATTAAGCGAGACAATTATTTCAACGCAGGAATGCTTTTAATCAACTGCAGGCAGTTCCGCGAAAAAAAATTATTTGAACGGTTCATAAAACTGCTGCACGAATACAAATTTGTGGCGGCGCAGGACGAAGATTATCTGAACGTAATCTGCCACAATCGCGTCGCATGGATTGAAGGCAACTGGAACATCGAAGCGTTCTGCAAAATTCTGTACGAACCGAAAGATTTCAAGCTGATTCATTACATCATGACCGCAAAACCGTGGCATTACAAAGACTGTCCATGTGCCGAATATTTCTGGAAGTACGCGGAACAGACGCCGGTTTACGAACAGATTAAAAAAACGCTTGAAGATTACACCGACGAAGAGCGCAAAAACGATTCACGCATAATGGAAAAACTTACGGAAACTGCCGTCAGCGAAGCGAATCGCGAAGACAATTATCTGAACCGTCAGAAAAAATATCGTGCTGCAAGGGAAGCGCAGAAGGCAAATAAAAAAGAAACGGGCGTTCAGCAGTCCGCGGAAAGGCTTGCCATTCTGGAAAAAATCCGTCAGTACGAAAAAGAAGGCAGATTCGGCGAAGACGTAGAAAACGACATTCCCGCACGACCCATTCAGGTGGGCGAAGTTGATTACGAACAGAAAAAAATTTCCAGCAGGATCAAATCGCATTTTGCCTTTAAGGCGGCGCGGAAATTCCTGAAAAAGCAGATCGACTCGCGTGGAATCATCATCAGGGAAATCCGCGGAAAAGAAAATCTTTCGCTTTTAACCGGCGGAACGATTTTGACGTGCAATCATTTCAACGCGTTCGACAGTTTTGTAATTCAGCTTGTGTACGACGAAATTCACAAAATCCACAGGCGCGGAAAATTTTTCAGAATCATCAACGAAGCGAATTACACCACGTTCCCCGGATTTTACGGCTACCTGATGAAAAACTGCAACACGCTTCCGCTGAGTTCGAGCCACAGAACCATGAACGAATTCATCAGGGCAGTAAAGGCACTTCTGGCGGCGGGAAATTTCATCCTGATTTATCCTGAACAAAGTCTGTGGTGGAATTACAGAAAACCGAAACCGCTCCGAAAAGGCGCATTCACTTTAGCGGCAAAAAATAATTCGGCGATTCTTCCGGTTTTCATTACCATGACCGACAGCGACCTGGTGGACGACAACGGATTTTTTGTGCAGGAATATACAATCAACATTTGCAGACCGATTTTTCCGCAGAAAGAACTGTCCGTGCAGGAAAACATTACGCGCATGATGAGTGAAAATTATTCCGCGTGGAAAAAAGTCTACGAAGATTTTTACCAGATTCCGCTGAAGTACGACGAAGACGACGAATGATTTTCCGCTGAAAAATTTCAGTTTCATTTAAAAAAGCGAAAACCCCGGAAAAAAAATCCGGGGTTTTTTTTGTGCATTAAATTCCGCGAAAAAAATCTGAAACTAAAACAATCCGGAAATTACGCCTGAATCGTCCACGTCAATATTTTGCGCGGCAGGAATTTTCGGCAAGCCCGGCATGTCAACGATGTCGCCTGCAAACGCCACCACGAATCCCGCACCGGAATAAAGCTGCACGTCACGAACGGGAAAAACGTAACCGCTCGGTGCGCCCTGCAAATTTTTGTCGTGGCTGATGGAATTCTGCGTTTTCGCCATGCAGACTGGAAGATTTCCGTAGCCGTCTTTTTCAAACTGCTTCAATTTGTTCAGCGCCTTTGAATCGAATTTCACCGACGACGCGCGATAAATTTCCCTTGCAAGAATTTCGATTTTTTCTTCCAGCGGCAAATTCAGGTCGTAAATGTTTTTAAAATCGTTTTTCTTCTGACAGATTTCCCAGACTTTCCGTGCCAGATTTTCCGCGCCCTTTCCGCCTTTTTCCCAGCCTTCGCAAAGAACCGCTTCCGTGCCGTTTTGTGCCGCAAGTTTTTGTACCAGCGAAATTTCCGCGTCCGTATCGCTCACGAATTTATTTATGGCAACCACCGCTTCCACGCCGAATTTTTTTATGTTTTCGATGTGAACCTTTACGTTTGAAAATCCTTTTTCCACTGCCGAAAGATTTTCCGACTGCAATTCATTTTTTGAAATTCCGCCGTGCATTTTCAGCGCGCGAACCGTCACCACGATTACCGCTGCATTCGGAGTGAGTCCGTTCATCCTGCATTTTATGTCGAAAAATTTTTCCGCGCCCAGATCCGCAGCGAATCCGGCTTCCGTTACCACCGCGTCCCCAGAAGCAAGTGCGCAGAGCGTGGCGTTCACCGAATTGCATCCGTGGGCAATATTCGCAAAAGGTCCGCCGTGAATGAACGCAGGATTTTTTTCCAGCGTCTGCACCAGATTCGGTCTGACGGCATCTTTTAAAAGCGCGGCAACTGCTCCCGTGCATTTTAATTCGCCGAACAGAACGCTCCGTTTGTCATAAGTCGCGCCGATTGTAATTCCGGAAATTTTTTCCTTCAATTCTGAAACGGTTTTTGAAAGGCAGACGATTGCCATGATTTCGCTCGCCACGGAAATTTGAAAATGCGTTTCCCTTGGAACTCCGTCGATTTTTCCGCCCAGCCCGATTACGACATTTCTGAGCGCACGGTCATTCAAATCAACGCACCGCTTCCAGGAAATTGTCCGCGGATCGATTCCGATTTCGTTTCCCTGCTGAATGTGGTTGTCGATTAACGCCGCCATCAGATTATTCGCCGCAGTGATTGCATGAATGTCGCCGGTAAAATGCAGATTGATGTCTTCCATGGGAACAACCTGTGCAAATCCGCCGCCGCACGCTCCGCCTTTTATTCCGAAGCACGGTCCCAGGGAAGGTTCGCGCAGGGCAATTACTGTTTTTTTTCCGATTCGGTTCAGCGCGTCACCCAGTGCAATCGTTACCGTAGATTTTCCTTCGCCCGCCGCAGTGGGAGTCATTGCCGTAACCAGAATCAATTTTCCGCGGGAAGTTTTCTGCTGCAATTTTTTTAATTCGTCAAAAGAAATTTTCGCCTTGTATTTTCCGTAAAGTTCCAGAGCGTCCTCGCCGATTCCGATTTTTTCTGCAATCTGAACGATGGGCTCCATCTGATTTTTTTGCGCAATTTCGATGTCAGTCATTTTTTCCATCCAAAAGTTTAATTTCGTTTTCAGTGAGCGGTCTGTATCCGCCTGCCGGAATTTTTTCGTCCAGGAACAAACCGTTTATGCGGATTCGTTTTAAATACGCCACTTCGTTTTTCAGCGCCTTGAAAATCCGCTTCACTTCATGAAACTTTCCTTCGGTGACGGTGAGACGGCAGACTTCGCAGGGAGTTTCATCCGATGCGCCATGATACATTTTTTTATCGCACCATTCAATCTCGCATGGTTTGCAGTCGGTTGCTTCTTCGCGTCCTTCCGCTTCAATGTGAATTCCCTGAGCCAGTTTTTCCGCGTAGATTTTTTTTTCGCTGACTGAAACTTCGCGCTTTAAAAAAACAAGATACGTTTTTGGAATTCCGTTTTTCGGTGAAGTTATGCGGTGAACCATTTCGCCGTCGCTCGTTAAAATCAAAAGCCCTTCCGTGTCCGCGTCCAGCCGTCCGATGCAGTTTAAATTTCCGCCGGGATATTTCCGGTTGTCTTCCGCCGAAAGAAATTCAAAAACGCTTCTGTAGCCGTCAGATTTTTTTGAGCACACCGAACCGCGCACTTTGTTCATCATGAAATATGCATTTTTTTTCTCGCGGAAAATTTTGCCGTCTACGCAAATTTCGTCCTTTTCTGCGTCCACGTGAATTTCGCCCGATGAAACGATTTCGCCGTTTACGCTCACCAGATTTTTTCTGATGATTTTTTTTACGTCTTTCCGCGAGCCGAATCCGCCGTTAGATAAAATTTTGTCCAGCCGTTCCGCCGACGATTTTTTTTCTGCACACAAAATTTCACCTACGATTTTATCAGTTCGCCGATGACGATTTTGTCGCCCGCACGGATTTTCAGCCCCGCACCAAACGATAAATTTTGCAGGAAAATTTCGCCTTCTTTTTTTTCGATTTCGCCGACTGCAACTTTTTCTTTTCCGCGATAAATCGTGCATGAAAACGCGAAACCTTTTGCTTCCGGATTTTCAAATTTTCCGCGGCTGAAATTCTTAATGTAAAATTTCGGCACGCCATCTTCCGAAACCGAAATCACGATTCCGTCCACTTCCACCTTGCCCAAATTTTCTTCGCAAACCGTTTCCAGAAATTCGCCGTACTCTTTTTTTATTCCGCCCAGTTCCGATTCCACTTCCGATTTTTCCGCAATCCACCTGTTCACTTCCGTTACGCTCAAAACCGAAATTTCATTTGCCGCGGAACACGAATATCTTTTTATGGCGCGCAAAAAACTCTGAACCGCGTTGCCTTCCTTGTGCGGCGTCTGGGACAAAAACGAATAAAGTTTTTCCAGCGAGTCGAAATTTTTTTTCTGCTTTTCAAAAATCGTTTTAAATTCTTCCGACGCTTTTTCAGAAATAAAAATTTCGTTGCCTTCGTAAACTGCGCCCGTGTACGACGACTGCAAATCTTTCGCGCCGTTTAAAATTTTTTTCGTTTCGCCGTCCCGCGGAATCTGCGGATCGTACTGATTTATGGTAAACGCCAGAAGTTCTTCCTGACGCTTTAAATCTTCCGCCTGAGTTTTTTTAAGTTCTTCACGGGATTCTTCCAGACGGTTTTCGTAGTCGCCCACGATTTTTTCTTTTTCCTTTTCGTGCAGAAAACGTTCGCTGTTGATGATGGCTTTCTGCTTTTCCGCTTCCTGCACCCTGCCCGAATCAAATTCGTTGCGCTGTTCCGTGTACATTTTTATGTCGCTGTTGCAGTTTTCGATTAACTTGTTGTACTTTTCGATGGACGCAAGTTCTGCCCGGTATTCGTCTTCGATTTTTTCCGCCTGAAGCCTGCGCGCACTTTTATTTTTTATGTTCATGCTCGCCAGATTTTTCAGCGCCGCCGTATGATTTCCTTCCACACGCTCGATTTCCGAATTCCGCTTTTCCACCAGATTCTGCTTTGTACTTTCCGCCTCCTGAATTTTTTTGTCGATGTTGCTGACTTTTTCCAGAAGGTTCGACAGATTCAGCGCTTCAAATTCGTTGATGTCGATTGTAAGTTTGCGGTTTGCATTTGACACAAAAACCAGAAGCACGACGGTAATCGCCAGAACCACGCCGAAACAGAGCACCAGACGCAAAAGCATATTTTCCCACAAAAAAGAAAACATATTTTTTTTAGTCGATGCGAATTCTTCTTCCAGACTGAAAAATTCTTTTTCTTCGTTTTTAGAAATTTTTGAAAGTTCGTTTTCCAAAAGAAGCGAAACTTCTTTATGCACGTCGTTCACTGACGGAAGATTTATTTTGTTGTCATTGTCCATATTCCACTCCAATCTTCTGGTGCTGATTTCATTCCCATCCGTTCAAGAAAAACTTTTGCTACGTCCAGTTCCGATTTTTTGAATTCCGCCCGCGCAGTTTTCCAGTCGCCTTCGTAGTACGCTTTCAGTCCGTTTTCGTACAGTCCGAATTTTTCGCTCAGCCTGTCGAATTTCCATTCTTCAAGCTGATATTTTCTGTCCAGCGGAAAATAAATTTTTACGCCTTCAGTTTTGCCTTTTACCTGCACCGTATCGATTTCGTAAAATTCGTATCGTTCCGCCGCTTCAGAATCTTTTTTTGCGTCCTGCATGATGTATTCGCTGACGATAACCGGAACGCGATAAATTCTCGTGAGCCCTTCCAGACGCGATGCCGAATTTACGTTGTCGCCGATTACCGTGTTTGCCATTCGCCTGGACGAACCGATGTTTCCGTAAAAAACGTTTCCGCCGTCAATTCCCACGCCCACGTCAAGCATGACCGCTTCGTAAACCCTTTCTTCGCTTTCAGTGAGCGGACGGTCTTTTTCCAGTTCGCGCCGTCGTTCCTGCATTTTTGCCCGGAGTTCGTGAGTGACCGACGTAATTTCCCATGCGGTTTTTATGGAATCGTAGGATTTGTTCGCGGAAATATTTTCTTCAATTCCGTAACTTGCAAGAATCGCATCGCCGATAATCGAGCCGATGATTCCGTTGTTTTCGCTGACTTTGCGGATGACCGAATCGTAATGCACGTTTAAAAGTCCGATGATGTCGTTGCCAAGAATTTCCGTCCGGTACGTAAAACTTTTTATGTCGCTGAAAAGAATCGTCAGTTCGCACTGCTTTCCTTCCAGACGGATGTACTGTTCTTCCTGCGCTTTTCGCACCACATTTTCCGGCACGAATTTCTGAAAGATTTGCAGAAGGTTGCTGATGGTGGACGAAAGCGAATTGAAGTTCGCGGCAAGATAAGTTATGTCGTCGTTCGGTGCGGCAGAAATGTCCAGCGATTCCATGCGTTTGTTTTTGTGCATTTCGTAAAGCTGATTTGAAAACCGTCCGATGTTCGACAGAAGTCCGTCGAAAATTTTCACGCCGATAAAAATAAAAAAAACGCCCATCAGCAGAATCAGGATAATCGTAAAACCGATTACGTGATACATGGATTTGTTTATGTCGCTTTTCCGGTTTGCAAGGGTAATGTACGAAAGCCATCCTTCGTGATATTTAAAAACGCCCACGTATTCGTCGCCGTCGGGTGAAACGAAATTTATGTGCCCTTCGCGATTTTCAGAATTTTCCATTTCTTCCAGAATCGATTTGTCTGAAAAATTCGTCCAGTTTAATTTTTCGCTGGCACTCGTAAAAAACAAAAGCGAACCGTCAGGATTCAGTCCGAATGCCACCGCGTGCAATTCATCAGGAGCGAATTCGCCTTTTGCCCGCTGAACGATTGCGTCGATGCATCCCTGGGTGTCCCTGGAGTACGCTTCGATTTGCTTCTGATTGTTCGCCATGTTGTAAAGGTCGGTGAGTTTGTCCACCATGACGATGTTTGAAAGTTGCAGCGTTTTTCTCTGTGAAAGCATGATTGCAATCAGACTCGTAGAAAAAGTCGAAAGAAAAAGCATTACAACGAAAACCGTAATAATTTCCCATTTTGTAGAAATGACCGGAGTGTCACCCACGTAACTGAACAGTTTAAAACGGAATTTTTTACTTTTCAAAATTTCCTCCAGCGAAGTAAATTTTTTATGAAGACACGATTCGGAGGCGCAACGCATTTTGCCGCGATTGCTTTATTTTACCAATCGGTTTATCTTAAAAAACATGACAATTTTATCACAGGACGAGCAAAAAAACAAAGAAAAATCACTGCTGAAAAAAGGCGTTTCACTTTCTGCCCTGACGCTTCTTTCGCGGATTCTGGGGCTTGTGCGCGAAATGACCAAAGCGCGTTTTCTGGGCACTACATATTTTTCCGATGCGTTCGGAATTGCGTTCATGGTACCGAATCTTTTCCGCAGGCTTTTCGCAGAAAATTCCATTTCAGTCGCGTTCATTCCGACTTTCCGCAATCATCTGGAAGAATGCACGGACGACGGCGGCAGAAAAAAAACTCAGGATTTTTTAAATGCAACTTTTACGCTGGTAACTTTTTTAACGTCGGTTTTTGTGGCGCTGGGAATGATTTTCACTCCGCAGATCATAAAAATTTTTTTCGCAGAAAATTCCGCCGAAGCATTCAACGAAGCCGTAATTTTAACGCGCATAATGTTTCCGTATCTTTTCGTAATTTCGCTGGCTGCTTTTTTTCAGGGAATTTTAAACGGACTGAAAATTTTTTCGCCATCAGGATTCACGCCGATTCTTTTCAATGCAATCGTGGTGGCGTCCACTTACGGATTTTCGCGCTTTACAAAAAATCCTGCACGAGCCATGGCAATCGGTGTAATTCTGGGCGGAACTGTTCAGGCTTTTTTTCAGCTTCCTTTCGTTTTAAAAAACGGCTGGAAACTTTTTTTTGTTCCGCTGAAAAAATCGTTTACGAACGAAGGCACAAAAAAAGTTCTGTCGCTGATTCTTCCCACCATAATCGGAATGGCAGGCTACCAGGTGAACGACATCGTTTCGTCGGCGCTGGCAACCCGTGCGGGCGAAGGAATCGTTTCGGGACTGCAGTATTCGCTCCGATTGCAGGAACTCATTCTGGGAATTTGCGCGGTAACAATCGGAACGGTAATTCTGCCTGATTTGACCGGATTTGCAAAACGCGGCAACTGGGAAAAATTCAACGACCTTTTGACGCAATCCATAAAAATCATGGCGCTCATTGCAATTCCCATTACGTTTTATTCGCTGGCAATGGGACGCAGCATTATTTCGCTGATTTTTTCGGGCGGAAAATTCAACGACGAATCCGTGGAAATGACGAAAGGAATTTTCAGCTTTCACATTGCAGGACTTTTTTTCGTCGCAGTAAACCGAATCGTGTCGCCGGCATTTTACGCGCAGCAGAATACAAAAAGTCCCACGATTGCAGGGCTCATAAATTTCGGCGTGAATATTCTGACCGCATCCCTTCTGGTAAAAAATTTCGGCGGAAAGGGAATTGCGTTTGCGCTGACGTTTGCAAGTTTCGTGAACACAATTTTTCTGTTTGTTTTTCTGGCGCACACAAAAGAAATCCGCGTGCAGAAAGTTGTCCGCGAAACTTTTTTTTACGCGCTGAAAATTTTAATTTTTTCCGTGGCGGCGTTCGTTCCGATTTTTTTCATGCGGAATTTTTTAGCGGAAATTTTCGGCGGAAAAAATCGAATCGTGTCGCAGGGAATTCCCCTTTGCATAACCGGAATGATTTTTGCGTTCATCGGAATCGTCCTGCTTTTTTTGTCGAAAGACTGCATTTTAAAAAGCGTAATCAAAAAATTCAGAAAATAAATTCGGAGAAAAAAAATGAAAGACTTAAAAAAAATTTTTGAAATTCGGCGTGAAAAAATTTATTCGTTCATGAAAAAAAATAAAATCGATGCGGCAATTTTTGAAGACGGCGAAGAAAAACGAAACGTTGCAGTCCGATATCTGTGCGGTCATCCGGGTGACGCGGCGCTGATTCTTTTTAACGGAAAAAGTTTTTTAATTCCCTGGGACGAAAATCTTGCAGTGGAAAAATCTTTCGCGGACGAAATGATTCCGTCGGAAAAATTTTCACGAAGCAACGTAACGGCGGCAAAAGAAATTTTAAACGGCGGAAAAAATTTGCGGATTGAATTAAGCGAAGAAACGCCGCTTTTTAAATTCAGAAAATTTTGCGAAGAATTTCCTGAATCGCAGATTGTCGCGGAAAAAAACGGCGTCCACGATTTTTTAAAGGAATGTCGCGCGGTAAAAGACGATTACGAAATTGAATGCACAAAAAAAGCGTGCGCACTCACCGACAGCATGACGTCGCTCATAATCGAAAATTTGCGGAACAAAAAAATTTCCACGGAAGCGGATGTGGCGCTTTTTGCCGAAAAAGAACTGCGTCTGGGCGGCGCGGAAAAAACGAGTTTCGATACGCTTGCGGCGGGCGCGGACAGAAGTTTTGCAATTCACGCTTTTCCGGGCTACACGAATTCACTCTGGGGCGGCGACGGACTTTCCATTCTGGATTACGGCGTCTGCGTGGAAGGTTATGCCAGCGACTGCACGATTACCGTTGCAAAAAATATTTCGGCGGAACAAAAAAAATTGCTGGATCTGGTGGAAGAAGTCGCGGAAGAATGCAAATCGCTTTACGCACCAGGTCAAAAAATTTCTGCGGCAGTAAAAAACGCGGACGAAATTTTTGCGCGTGCAGACAGGCGGATGCCGCACGGACTTGGGCACGGAATCGGACTTGAAATTCACGAAGAACCTTTTGTGAGCCTTCGTTCCGCGGAAGAAAAAAAATTTTCGGCAGGAAACATCGTAACGCTTGAGCCGGGACTTTACGACAAAAATCTGGGCGGCGTTCGTCTGGAAAATGACGTTTTAATTACAACGGACGGAAACGAAATTTTAACGCATTCAAAAATTTTCAGAATGTAAAAAATTTCAGCAAAAAATTTCAGCGAACAAAAATCGCCGGAAAAAAATTATCCGCGGAGATAAACCATCAAAAGCATGATGTCGCTGTTTCTGATTCCGCTGATTCGTGATGCCTGCCCCAGAGTCAGCGGACGGATTTTTTCCAGTTTGAGCCGGCTTTCCGCAGAGAGCGCCACAACTTTCGCGTAATCAAAATCGTACGGAATTTTTGCGTTTTCCATTCTGTGCATTTTTGCCACGCGGGAATCCTGCTTTTCGATGTAGTAGCGGTATTTAAAATCTTCCTGCGCCAGCGTCCATTCTTCATCGCTGAAAATTTCAGGTTTTTGTGCCGACGGATTTTTTTCCAGAATCGAAAGCGCTTCGTCCACGCGGTTGTATTTTAAATTTACAAAATCCATCTGCGCCTTTGAAACGAGCCCCGCCGAAAATCCTTTTGCGCGAAGTCTTCTGTCCGCCGTGTCGTGCCGCAATTTCAGCCTGTATTCAGCCCGCGCCGTAAACATTCTGTACGGTTCCTTTGTGCCGAGCGTTACAAGGTCATCGATTAACACGCCGATGTACGCTTCGTCCCGTCCAAGAATCAGCGGAGAGTACTCAGGAATTTTTTTCAGCGAATCGAATCCGTTCTGCGCCTCTGATGATTTTATTTTTTCAGAAAGAAGTTTCGTCGCCTTTGCTGAAATCCGCGCGAATTCTTCAAGTTCCGCATGATTGAATTCAGCCTTAAAGTGAAAGGATTCCGTTCCGCACGAAGATTCAGAATCGCTCATGCATAATCCGCCGCAAATTTTCTGATGTTCCCGCGCATAAAGTGACGCATTTATTCCTGCCACAAGTCCCTGCCCCGCCGCTTCTTCGTATCCGCTCGTTCCGTTGATTTGCCCCGCGTTAAAAAGTCCTGCCACGCGTTTCGTTTCGAGCGACGGAAAAAGTTGTGTCGGTTCAACGTAATCGTATTCCACTGCGTAACCGGGCCGGCTCACTGTGCAGTTTTCAAATCCGTTCATGGTGCGCAAAAATGCATCCTGAATTTCTTCGGGAAGGCTTGAACTCAGTCCGTTGATGTAAATTTCGTCGGTTTCTTCGCCTTCAGGTTCAATAAAAAGCTGATGCCGCGTCCGTTCAGCAAACCGCATGACTTTGTCTTCAATGCTGGGACAATATCTCGGACCGACGCCGCTGATTTTTCCTGAATAAAGCGGAGAACGATTTATGTTTTCGCGGATAATTTTGTGCGTGTTTTCGTTGGTGTAAACCAGGTGGCACGGAACCATCTGCCGCTGAATTTTTTCGCCGTCAAAACTGAACGGAATGATTTCGTCGTCGCCGTTTTGAATTTCAAATTTTGAAAAATCCACAGTGTGCCGCAGAATTCTCGGAGGAGTTCCGGTCTTGAGCCTGCCCGTCGTAAATCCCAGCCGCCTTAAACTCGCCGTCAGCCCGAATGCGCCCTGTTCGCCCAGTCGTCCGCATGGTGCATCAAACGCGCCGATAAAAATTCGTCCGCCCAAAAAAGTTCCCGTCGTCAAAACCACTGCCCTGCACGGAATTATTCTGCCGCGTTCAGTTGCCACGCCGATTACTTTCTGCCGCATTCCGCTTTTTGCCGCGTCCGTTGCAAATTCGTAATTTTGTGAAAATCGTTTTTCGCCCGGAATGGAACCCGTTTCCGCGGAACTGTCGCTCTGTTCAGGAAGTGAATTTTCCGAAGCCACCGTCAGCACGTCCACCACCGTGTCCATGAGCGTGGAAAGATTTTTTTGCGTTTCCAGAGTATGCCGCGCGATTTTTGCATAGACGATTTTGTCAGCCTGCGCCCTCGGTGACTGAACTGCCGGTCCGCGACTTTTATTCAGCATTCTGAACTGAATCATTGATGCGTCAATCAGTTTTCCCATTTCGCCGCCCAGCGCATCGATTTCGCGAACGATGTTTCCTTTTGCGATTCCGCCGATGGATGGATTGCAGCTCATTCTGCCGATGGAGTCGATTGTCTGTGTGATTAAAATTGTTTTGAGTCCCATGCGTGCAGCCGCTAAAGACGCTTCAATTCCCGCGTGTCCGCCTCCGCAAACCGCCACGTCAAAAGAATCGTAAAATGACATATTTTTTTTCCTTGCGGGGATTATAGCGAATTTAAAAATTTATTTCGACAAAAATAAAATTCAAATTGTTGTGACGCCGCGGATTTTGTATATTTTGAATCAGGAGGAAACGATGGAAATAAAATTAACCGAATCGAATTTTCAGAGCGAAGTTGTGGACTCGCGAAAAAAAGTTCTGGTGGATTTTTGGGCTGAATGGTGTGCGCCGTGCCGGATGCTTTCGCCGTTGATTTCGGAAGTTGCAGAAGA
Source organism: uncultured Treponema sp. (assembly GCA_964483515.1). Classification (GTDB taxonomy): domain Bacteria; phylum Spirochaetota; class Spirochaetia; order Treponematales; family Treponemataceae; genus Treponema_D. The sequence continues at coordinate 719 of CAZACA010000029.1, read as the reverse complement.
AAACGCGGAACTGAAAGTGGGCAAAGTAAACGTGGACGAAGAAATTTCTTTGGCGCAGAAATTCGGCATCGCAAGCATTCCCACGCTGATTCTTTTTGAAAACGGAAAAATTCAGCGGACGTCAGTGGGCTGCATTCCGAAAGAAAAAATTTTAGAATTCATAAAATAATTTTTATTTTCCCACGGAATAAAATTCGTTCCGTGGATTTTTTTGTTCGTAAAAAATTCTTCGCGGAAATTTCGTGCAGAAAAAAATTCTTTTTGTTCATAAAAAAAAAATCGCCGCAAAAATTTCTTGCAGAAAAAAAATCATTTCGTTCGTGAAAAAATTCATCGCGGAAATTTTTCCTAGAAAAAAAATTTTTTCATTAACAAAAAAAATCGTCGCGGAAAATTTCGTGCAGGAAAAATTTGTTTCGTTCGTAAAAAATTCTTCGCGAAATTTTCGTGCAGGAAAAAATCTTTTTGTTCGTAAAAAAAATTCATCGCGGAAATTTCGTGCAGAAAAAAAAAATTCTTTTCGTTCGTGAAAAATTCGTCGCGGAAATTTCGTGCAATAAAAATTCTTTTCGTTCGTGAAAAATTCGTCTCAGAAATTTCTTGCAGAAAAAAATTCTTTTCGTTCGTGAAAAAATTCATCGCGGAATTTTCATGCAGTAAAAATTCGTTTTGTTCGTAAAAAAATTCATCACGGAAATTTCTTGCAGAAAAAAAAATTC
>CAZACA010000028.1:6694-15734 GCA_964483515.1 uncultured Treponema sp. | reverse complement strand
TTTTCGCCGATTCACTTCAGCAGAATTTTTCTCCGCGATTTTTTTCGCCGATTCAGTTCAGCAGATTTTCCTTCGCGGATTTTTTCGCCGATTCAGTTCAGCAGAATTTTTTTCCCGCGATTTTTTTCCGCCGATTCGATTCAGCAGAATTTTCTCCGCAGATTTTTTTCCCGCGGATTTTTTTCGCCGATTCGATTCAGCAGAATTTTTTCCGCGATTTTCTCCGCCGATTCAGTTCAGCAGAATTTTTTCCGCGGAAATTTTTATTCGTTCAAAAATTTAAACGCGTGATTCATGGGGCCGGAACCTTTTCCCAAATTCAGCATGGCGCCCAGACAAAGCGACACAAATTCCTTTGCGTTTTTTACGGCGTCCTGCAAATTTTCGCCCTTCGCCAGATTCGACGCGATTGCACTTGAAAGCGTGCATCCGGTTCCGTGGGTATTTTCGTTTTGAATCCGCCTGCCCTCGAACCAGAATTTTCCGTCCGCGCAAAAAAGAAAATCGTTTGCATCGTTCAAATTGTGTCCGCCTTTCACCAGCACGGAACAGCCGAATTTTCCGCGAATGATTTCCGCCGATTTTTCCATGGCTTCCCGCGAATCGATTTTTATTCCGGACAGAACTTCAGCCTCGCCGATGTTTGGCGTAATCACCGTGGCAAGGGGAAGCAGTTCGTCTTCAAGAGTTTTCACCGCATCGTCACCGATTAACTTTGCGCCGCTCGTTGCAACCATCACCGGATCCACCACCAGATTTTTAAAACCGAATTCCCTGATTCCGCGCGAAATCGTTTTTATCAGCGAAGACGACGAAACCATTCCCGTTTTCACCGCGTCAGGAAAAATGTCCACGGCAACCGCTTCCATCTGCGCCCAGAGAAAATCGTCAGGCACTTCCAGAATTTTCGTCACGCCCAGAGTATTTTGCGCCGTCAATGCAGTCAACGCACTCATGGCATAAACTCCGTTCGCCGTCATGGTTTTTATGTCCGCCTGAATTCCCGCTCCTCCGCTCGAATCGCTTCCTGCAATGGTCAAGGCTGTTTTCATTTTTTTCCTCCGATTTTTTTTTAGTCCAGAATTTCCGTCACACGCAAAAAAATTTTCCGCGCCGAATTTTCCACATCCGCCTTTGAAAAAATTGCGCTGATTACTGCCACGCCCGAAATTCCTTTTCCTTTCAGAAGCGAAATATTTTCTTCGCTGATTCCGCCGATTGCCACCACGGGAATTTTTACCGCACCGCAAATTTTTTTCAGCGTCTCAAGGGAAACTTTTTCCGCATCGTTTTTGGATGAAGTCTGAAACACCGCACCCACGCCCAGATAATCCGCGCCGGATTTTTCCGCCGAAATTGCCTGCTCCACTGTCTGGCACGACACGCCGATGATTTTTTTTTCGCCCAAAATTTTCCGCGCCGAAGAAAGAGCCATGTCGCCCTGCCCCACGTGAACTCCGTCCGCATCGATTTTTTTCGCGAGCAAAACGTCGTCGTTAATTACGAAAGGAATTTTTTTTTCGCCGCAGATTTTTTTTATCTGAACCGCTTCGGAATAAAAAAAATTTTCGTCCGCATTTTTTTCACGGAGCTGCACGAAAGTCGCACCGCCGCGAATTGCTTTTTCCACGGCATCGCATAAATTTTTGCACGGAAAATTTTCGCCTGTCCACGTCCGGTCGGTTACCGCGTAAAGTTTCAGCGATTTTTTCAAATCATCGGATTTCATATCTTGCACCCTTTTCCAAATCCTCGCCCGTCATGTTGTAAAGCGCATCGATGATTCGGTTTCTGTACGTGGAATTTCCGTCGCCCCGCTGCATCCGGCTCCAGGCAATTTCGCCCGCAAGTCCCATGGCACAAACCGCAGCCGCAGTTCCTTCCAGAATATTTTCCGCAGCGCAGATAAAAGCCGTGGCAATTCCGCTGAGCTGGCAGCCTGTTCCGGTGATCCGTCCCATTTCCGCGCGACCGTTTTTTATGACGAAACATTTTTCCGCGTCCGAAACCAGATCGATTTTTCCCGTAACCGCCACCACGCAATTTTTTTCCGCCGCAAATTTTTTCACGAACGAAACCGCATCGTCCAGATTTTCTTCCGTGACTGAATCGGCAATGTCAGCGTCCACACCTTTCGTAGTTCCGCGTCCCGAAGCCAGCGTTTTTATTTCCGAAACATTTCCGCGGATTACATCGAAAGGAATTTCGGCGAGCAGATCCAATGCAGTTTTTGTCCGCAGACGACTTGCACCGGCGCCCACGGGATCGAGCAGAATTTTGTGATGACTTTCCGCGGATTTTTTTCCGGCAAGAAACATGGATTTTATGGACGAAGAATTCAGCGTGCCGATGTTAATGTTCAGCCCCGCGCAAATCGAAGTGATGTCTTCCACGTCGTCAGGTTCGTCGGACATAATCGGACTCGCGCCCACCGCCAGAATTGCATTCGCCACGTCGTTCACCGTAACGTAATTCGTAATGTTGTGCACCAGCGGATTTTTTTCGCGAACGGAATCAAAAATTTTTTTCATGCAAAAACCTCTTTAAAAAAATTTGACTTGAATTTTGCAGAATGAGGTTTTTAAATTTTCCCTACGTTGGCATTATCCAAATCAGGTTGCGGGTCAAGGAATTTCCTACTCTCAGACGTTTTGCGCCTCCCCGAAATTTCGCGTACACTAGCAAAATTTTTTTTTAAAATCAAGGCGAAGTTTTTACGATTTTTTCCAGAACGAAATTTTTTCCGCGCCGATTAAAAGCGAATCAAAAATTTTTTTTCCCACGGGCATGGAACATTCCGCCACCACCGATGCGATTCTGCTGGAAGCACTTGACGGACAGCACGGAACGAAGTCGCCTTTTTTTTTGAAAACGTATTTTTTCCCCGGATGAAGATTGTAGCGGTCATCGAAAATTATTCCGCTTTTCGTGGGAAGATAATTCAGCTGCGTAAGGAATTTTTCCTGCTGATTTTTTCCGCCGATTTTTTTTTCCGATGAAAAAATTTTCCGCGCCGATTCAGCGTAAACGTTGCACAAAAAATTTTCTAAAAGTTCTTTCATGCCGCCGCCGATCCTGCACGAAAAATCTACGGGCACAAAAAAATTTTCCGCGGTTTTTATAAAATCGAATTGCGCAAAAGAAATGTCGCTTTCGTCGAATAAAATTTTCGTCCACGCAAAAAGAATTTTTTCCACGTCATCGGGACAATCCAGAATTTGGCAGACGGCAGTGCAGGGCGTTCCGTGGATGACTGCGATTTCTTTTTTGCAAAAGCGCACGACTGAAATTTTTCCGCAGAAGAAAAAAACGTCCGCGCTGAATTCTTCGCCGTCAAAAAATTCCGTGGCAAGGGCATGAGAATTTTTCAGCTGAAAAAGTTTCGTGGCGTTGTTTTTTATGTTCGCTGCGTTGAATAAAATTTTTTCCAGGTCGCTGAAATTTTCCCTGTCCACGATTTTGATTCCGTAGCCTGAAAAAAGTCCTTCGGGCTTCACGATGATTTTTTTTTCTTCGCGGAGAATTTTTTGCGCCGCTTCGTTCACTGAAAAAATTTCTGGCACGCGGAAAAAAGGCGAAAGTAAATCGTAAAAAATTTTTTTTGATCTGCTTGCGTCCAGCGCCCTTTTTGAAATTTTGCAGCCGCCGTTTTTTATGCAGTACGAAATCCAGAATTCGCCGAGGGGAACCACAACTGCATCGGAAGGAATTTCAGTCGAAAAAAAAATTTTTTGTTCCGCGGAAAAATCGAAATATTTTTTTATTGCAGGCGACTCGAAAAATAAAACGTCCAGATTTAAATTTAAAAATTCTTCGCGGATTTTTTCCAGACCGAACAAAACCGATGCACCCGCGAAAATTATTTTTTGCAACCGAATTTCTCCGCAATTTTTTCGCACGCATTTTCGCCGTCCATCGCTGAACTGACGATTCCGCCCGAATATCCGCTGCCTTCTCCTGCGGGAAAAAGATTTTCCAGCGCAACGCTTTCAAAAGAATTTTTGTCGCGCAAAATTCGCACCGGCGTACTCGTTCTGGTTTCGGCTGCAATTAAAAGCGCGTCGTGGCAGACAAATCCTTTCATGCTTCCGTCGAAAATTTTAAACGCTTTTTTCAGCCGCGCAGAAATCTGTTCAGGCAAAAAATCGTCCAGTTTCCGCGAAACAATTCCAGGCGCGTAACTCGTCTGCGGAAGGCTTTCACTTTTTTTGCCCGAAAGAAAATCGTCCAGCCGCTGTGCAGGTGCTTTTTGTCCGCTGCCGTTTTTAAAAGTTTCGTTTTCCAGATGCATTCTGAAAAGAAGCGGTGCAAGTTTTTCCGTGCCGAAATTTTTCGCTTCGTCAAAAAAAATTTGCGGAACATCTTCAGGACGCGTTTCCACCACAATCGCCGAATTGCTCCATTTTCCGTTTCGTTTCGCCGCCGACATTCCGTTCACCACGATTTCATTTTTTCCCGTCGCCGAAGGAACAACGAATCCGCCCGGACACATGCAGAAACTGTAAACGCCCCGACCGTCGATTTGCGCCGAAAGCCGATATTCCGCCGCGCCCAAATTTTCAAAACCGTCTTCGCGATTTTTTCCGTGGAACTGAATGCAGTCGATTTTTTCCCGCGGATGCTCCACACGAACGCCCGCCGCAAAAGTTTTCGCTTCCAGAGATTCAGGAGAAATTTTCGCAAGCATAAAATAAACGTCCGCCGCCGAATGACCCGTGGCAAGCAAAACCGCATCGCAGAGAATTTTTTTTTCCGCCGATGAATTTAAATCTTCACACAGAATTCCGCGCACGATTTTTTTTCCGCCGGAATTTTCCGTGACGAAATTTTTCAGCCTGCTTTCAAAAAGAAATTCGCCGCCTTTTTCTTCAATGAAATTTTTCATGGCGCTGACGATTGCAGGAAGTTTGTCCGTTCCGATGTGCGGATGCGAGTCCGTGAGAATTTTTTTGTCCGCGCCGAAGTGCACGAAAATTTGCAGGACGCTTCCGATGTCGCCGCGTTTGTTGCTCCGCGTGTAAAGTTTTCCGTCGCTGAAAGTTCCTGCGCCGCCTTCGCCGAAACAGTAATTGGAATTTTCGTCCACCGTGCCGTCCGTGCCGATTTTTGCAATGTCGCGTTTTCGTCCGAAAATTTCTTTTCCGCGCTCGACGATAATCGGTTTAATTCCGTACTCCAGAAGTTTCAGCGCACCGAAAAGTCCGGCAGGCCCGGAGCCCACGATTACCACGGATTTTTTCGTGCAGACGTTTTTCCATTCAGGAAGAATTTTTTTTGGCTGAATTTTTTCGCCGATGAAAACCGTGTACTTTAAAAAAAGTTTAATTTCTTTTCGACGCGCATCGATGGATTTTTTTTCAAACGAAACCGAAATTTCGTCCGGTGAAAATTTGATTCCGCTTTTTTTTAATTCGCCGCAAATTTTTTCAAAAATAAATTTTTCGTCTTTTTCTTTTTGCGCCGGAATCAGAATGGAAACTTCTTTTTTCATGACGCCATTTTATCCCGATGCAAAAATCGAATCAACGAATCGTGCAAAATCATTCGTCGTCAATTTTTGAAATTTTCGATTTTTTCGATTCCACCAGATAAAGGCTCGCGAAAACTGACGACACCAAAATCACCGCCGCAACGATTTCAAAAAATCCGTTCGTAATCAGCGTGGAAAAAAGCACCAGCAGATAATTTTTAAAAGGCGAAATTCCGTCCGCAGAAAATCCGAGTTTTTCGATGGAATTTTTTACGAGGGGAAAAAAAATGTCGCCGTAAAAAAAACAGATTGCTGCCATGACAATCATGGTGTGAAAAAGTGTCGCCGCCGCCGATGCAATTCCCGCTGAAACTGCTTTGGGCAGAAACCGAATTTTTGAAAGCGGAAAAAAAACGCCTGACGCCACCAGCGGAAAAATCATCCGCGGAAAAACCGACACGCATGGATTTAAGAAAAAAGGTCCTGCCGCCGCGCCTGTCATCACTGTGCGAATCAGACTCGACAAGCCGAAAACCAGCCCCACGCAAACGCCCGGAACGACGCCGCCTAAAAGTGCAGCCAGAATTGCAGGAATGTGCATGAGCGTGATTACGATTGCGCCGCCCAGCTGAATGTAGCCCAGCGGAGTGAACGCAAGGACGATGCTCAGCGCAGAAAATAATGCGGTCATGGCAATTTTGTAATTGAGTGAATTTTTTGATTTCATTTTTGGCTCCATAAAAAGTGCAATTTATTTTTTTATTTTTTTTATCCGCGTCAAATCAGCCGGAAAGATTTTTTCTGACACAAAAGCGAAACGAACGGTCTGCCGATTAAAATTTCTTCCGCGCCGTAACTCGCTGCTTTTTCGCAATCGGAATTAAAACGGATTCCGCCGTCCACCCAAATTTTTCCTGAATTCGATTTTATCGTTTTAAAATTCGCTTCCAGAAATTTCGCGGTGCTTCCCATTTCGGTTTCGACCCTTCCGCCGTGATTTGAAACGTAAGCAACGTCGGGTTTCAGTTCCTTTATCATTTCAACGTCGTCACGCGTAAAAATTCCTTTCACCACAAACGGAACGTTTTTTTGCGCGAAAAATTTTTTCAGCTGAAGAAGTTTCGCCGAATCTTTTTTTTCCAGATGCACGGAATTCCGCATGGTCAAAATGTTGTACGCATCGATGTCAACGCCGGCAAATTCCGCCACGTTCTCTGCCCACTCAAAACGCTGAAAAATTTTTTCGTTGGAATAAGGCTTAAAAAAAACCGCTGCCTTTCTGCCTGCATTCTGAACGGCTTCGATTCCCCACTTGAGTTTTTCGTCAGGAGTTCCGTCGCCCAGACTGATGCCGATTCCGGATTTCACGCATTCAGCAATCATGTCGAAATAAAATTTTTTTTCGTCAGGATAGCCCACGTTTTCCACCGCGCCTGTCATGGGTGCAAGCCGGATTCTGTACGCGGAATTTTTGTACGGACCGGAAGGAATTTTTTTCCATTCGCTGCAATTCAAAATAAAATTCCGGTTGAAAAAAACTCCGCCCATGCCGGGAAGTTCGTTCTTGCAAACTAATCCCGTGCAAACAGGGCAGAGCCTGCATTTAAATTCAGTCGCCAAGGGAAATCCCCAGTTCGCGCGCAGTTTTAATCATGGGATGATCGAGAGGAACGCTTTTTACTTTGCCCGCAACTTTTTCCAGAGGAACGCCCACCGTTTTTCCGTTTTGCACTGCCACCAGTTTTCCGAAATTTCCTTCCGCTAAAAAATCAGCCGCCGCCGCACCGATTTGTGTTGCCAGTGCACGGTCACTTGGTGAAGGACTTCCGCCACGCTGCAAATATCCCACGACGGTTACGCGAGATTCTACGCCGGATTTTTCAGAAATTTCCCTGGAGATTCTGTAGGAAATCGGAGTGGTCATTTCGGCACGCGCTTTTTTAAAAGTTTTTTTGTCCATGAGGGATTCTTCCTTCGACTTGGCGCCTTCAGCCACAACGATGATCGAAAAATTTTTTCCGTGGGATTCGCGTTCTTTAATTTTCGCAACGATGGAATCAATGTCGTAAGGAATTTCAGGAATCAGAATTACGTCACCGCCGCCTGCAACTCCCGCATAAAGTCCGAGCCAGCCCGCTTTGTGTCCCATGATTTCTACAATCATTACGCGACCGTGACTGCACGCAGTTGTATGAAGCCTGTCGATGGCATCAGTTGCAACGTCCAGCGCAGTGTAAAATCCGAACGTCATGTCAGTTTCAGCAATGTCATTGTCGATGGTTTTCGGCAGTCCGATTACGTTCAGTCCCGATTGCGACAGAAGGCTTGCGGTAGTGTTCGTTCCGTTTCCGCCGATGCAAACCAGCGCATCCAAATTCCACTTTTTGTAATTCGCCTTAATCGCTTCCACTGGAAGGAGTCCGGTTTTTTCGTCGGGCACAGGATTTTTGAAAGGCTTTTCTCTTGATGTGCGCAGAATCGTTCCGCCCGATGTCAGCAGTCCCGAAAGAAAATCCTGCGAAAGTTCTTTCATGTCGCCGCTGATTAGTCCGCGATAACCGTTGAAAATTCCAATCGGTTCCATACCATACTGAGTTTTCGCCGAACGACACAAAGCTCGGATTGCCGCATTCAGCCCTGGTGCGTCGCCGCCACTCGTAAGAATTCCAAATCGTTTTACCTTACTTTCCATAAAAAAAATTATACATCAAAAGCGAATTTTTGAGAAACGATTTTTTGCTAAAGTTCCAGGCTGCCCACGATTGTTTCGTCGGAAGAAAAATTTTTTTTCGGTGAAGGCTGAATCGTTTCCGCGGAATTTTTTTTCGGTTCGCGTTTTTTAGGCGCAACAAAAAATCCGAAAAGACTTCCGCAGATTCCCGAAATGAGCGAAATGAAAACCGGAATTTTCTGCTGCAAAATTTCTACAAACGAAATTTTTTCCGCGGGAAAATCCTGATAAAATTCAAACCAGAAATAAAATGCAAAAACAAAAATCCACGAAACCAGAATCTGCTTTTTCATCAGCGTGGTCAGCGAGCAAAGCACAATCATCATGAAAACAATTCCCGACGCACCGCGAATTTCATACGGCGAAATGCACGCGCAGAGAACTCCGCCCACCAGCACCGAAATAAAAATCATCAGCGCAAGAATCGGCGAACCGTATCGTTCTTCCAGCGACGGACCGATGAGCAGCACCGCAAGCAGATTGACGAAAAACGAATTCCAGCCGGCGCAACCGAACGCGTAAGTGAACATGCGCAGATAATCCAGCGGCGATTTAAAATCAAATGCCACGGAAGATTTTGCACCATGACAGACGAAAAATTTTTCCACGGGTTTTGCATCAGGGAAAAAAACGTCCAGCAAAAAAATTGCAACGGAAAGCGACGCAAACAAAATTACAACGGGTGAATCGAAAACTGGTTTGAAAGATTTTTTTGCCATGCGCCAACTTTATAGCAAACAGAATTTTTTTTCTACAAGCACAAATTCCGCAGAAGGAAATTTTATCCGCGCTCAGTCTACGAAAATTATTTTGCCTTTTTTTTCGTCGGCGAAGGAAAC
>CAZACA010000028.1:0-6594 GCA_964483515.1 uncultured Treponema sp. | reverse complement strand
CGCGCTCAGTCTACGAAAATTATTTTGCCTTTTTTTTCGTCGGCGAAGGAAACGGAATTTTTCAAATCGGCGGAGGCAAAAACTGAACCGTATTCGCACACCAGAACTACGGAAATTTTTTCGTTTCGTTCAGCGCGGATTTTTTCCAGAAGCGAAAAAGTTTCCTGCACGCCCAAAATAAAAAATGTGGTGGAAAGCGCATCGCACAAAATGCTGGACGAAGAAATTACGGTTGCCGAAAGCACGCCCGAATCCGACGGAAATCCCGTGCGCAAATCAAAAATGTGGTGATACTTTTTTCCGTTGCGTTCAAAAAATCTTTCGTAGCCGCCGCTCGTCACCACCGAAACCGATGACGCGGAAATTTTTAAAAGCGTTCCGTCAGGCATTTCAGGGTCGCGGATTCCCACGCTCCATTTTTCGCCCGGATTTTTTTCGCCGAATGCGTACACGTTTCCGCCCAAATTTATCATTGCTTTTTTTACGCCGCGCAGAACCAGAATCCTGCAAATTTCGTCCGCCGCAAAACCTTTCACGATTCCGCCCAGAGAAATTTTCATGCCGCGTTTCCGCAAAAAAATCGAATTTCCCGAAACGATTACGTCGTCCGGATTCATCAGTTTTTTTGCCGAATCGATTTCATCCGCCGAAGGAATTTTTGCGCCCGCAGTGTTCACGCCCCACAAATCAATCAGCGCGCCCGCCACGGGAGAAAATGCACCGCCCGAAATCCGCGAGATTTTTTTTGCTTCCAGAAAAACTTTTAAAAAATCGTCGCTCACTTCCACCGCCGAAATTCCCGCCGCAGAATTTACGCGCGAAACATCAGAATCAGCAAAAGCCGGACTGAACGTTTTTTCGATTTCGTCCAGACGCAAAAAAATTTCGTCGTATAAATTTTTCGTTCCGTCGCTGAATAAATTCACGGTGCAGATTGTGTTCATGCAGATTTTCGACTGCGCATCCGGATGCCTTTCGCTTCTGCACGAAAAAAACAGCGCAGAAAAAATCGCCGGAAAAAATGCAAAAAAAATTCCGCGGAAATTTTTCACGAATCGCCCTCCGTAACGATGAGCGAATTTTTCATGTACTCAGGCAGAAATCTTTTTTTGCCCGCGTTGTCAAAATTCACTTCAACGACAAATTCTTTTTCCGCGTTGTAAAAACTTTTCGTCACGAAACCGTAGCCGTATTCGTCGTGAAAAATCCGTGCACCGCGAAAAAATTTTTCTTCCAGCGGATTCTTTTCAAAAAAATTTTCGCTCGGATCGTCGCCCAGAATCCGCACGGAATTTTTTCCCAGTTCGCTTAAAAAAACGCTGGGCATCATCGGTCGCGTGGAACCGAAAATCCGCCTCAGGGAACACGAAGTAAAATACAGATCATTTTTTGCACGGGTAATTCCCACGTAAAAAAGTCTGCGCTCTTCTTCCATTTCGTCCGCCGATTTTCCGTCGCGTGGAAAAATTCCGCCTTCCATTCCGGTAATGATTACGCGGTTAAATTCCAGTCCTTTCGTGTTGTGAAGCGTAATCAGCGTTACACGGTCGTCGCCTGCATTTTCGTTTTCAGTGTTCAGCGTGCGGTCAAGATTTACGTGATCAAGAAAATCCAGAAGTCCATGCTTCGTCCGCGGAAAAATTACTGCGCTGTTTACAAGTTCGTCCAGATTTTCGATTTTCTGCGAGCCGTCGTTTTTGTCCTGCTCCATGTGGAATTCTTCCAGGCCGCTTTCACGAATTACGGTCTGCAAAAATCCTGCAAGATTTTCTTCCGCGGAATTTTTCTTTTCAGCAGTTTCAAAAATTGCCTGTTCCGCCAAAAAATCGTTCCGCGGATTTTCAGAAGTTTCAGGAAGCATCGCCGAAAATTTTTTTACCAGCGCATCGAATTTCAAAATTCCTTCCTGCGTTTTTTTTGAAAATTTCATCGATGAAAAAACCGACGGAATTTCCGCGCCCGCCGAAGCCTGCAAAATTTTGTCCTGGGTCGTACTGCCGATTCCGCGCACGGGTTTGTTCACAATCCGCCTGAAAGAAATTTCGTCACGCTTATTCGCCACAAACGAAAGCCACGCCACAGCATCTTTTATTTCTTCGCGTTCGTAAAATTTCAGCGAGCCCACGACGGCATACGGAATTGATTCGCGCAAAAATTTCGTTTCAAATCCCATGGACTGCGCATTCGTCCGGTAAAGAATCGCCCAGTCGCCGTAAGGAATTCCTTTTTCGTATGACTGCTGAATCATGCTTGAACAGAATTCCGTTTCATCGTCCTGCGTGGGAAGAAAAACCGCAGTGGGCTTTTTGCCTTTTCCGCGGAACGAAACCAGATGCTTTCCCAGACGGCCCGAATTATTTTTTACGACGTTTTCCGCGCACTCAAGAATTTCCGCAGTGGAACGATAATTCGTTTCAAGCCGAACGATTTTTGTTCCGGGAAATTCGTCCTGAAAATTTAAAATATTTTTTACTTCAGCGCCGCGGAATTTATAAATGCTCTGGTCATCGTCGCCCACCACGCAAATGTACGAGCCGGAATTTTCCTTTACGCCCGAAAGTTCGCGAAGCAGATTGAATTGCGCCACGTTGGAATCCTGATATTCGTCCACCAGAATCGCGCGGAATTTCTGATGCATCCTGTGACGCAGAATTTCGTTTTTTTTCAGAATCAGATACGGAAGCAGAATCAGGTCGCCGAAATCCACGTTGCCCGTAGAACGCAGCCGCTCCTGATATTTCGCGTAAACTTCAGCAAAAAACGGATCGCCGTCAATTTCAAAAATATTTTCGTCCTGCGGCAGAATGCAGTAATCTTTCGCCAGGGAAATTTTTTTTGCATAGGCAGCGGCTTCTTTTTTTAAAAGCGACGGAACGGCTTTTGCAATCAGCGCGGCGGAATCGTCTTCATCGTAAACCGTAAAATTCTGCTCCAGCCCGATTTCCTCGCCGAACGCACGGAGAAAAAATGCACCGAACGAATGGAACGTCCTGATTTGCGCGTAACGTGATTTTTCTTCCAGAGCGACGGCACGTTCACGCATTTCTTCCGCGGCTTTTTTCGTAAAAGTTACTGCAAGAATCGATTCGGGGCGGACATTTTTCTGCGAAATCATGTAGGCGATTTTTGTCGTAATGACGCGGGTTTTTCCTGAACCGGCTCCTGCAAGAATTAAAAGCGGAGAACCTTCGTGAATTACTGCCTGCTTCTGTTCATCGTTTAAAACCGAAAGATATTCGTCCGCGTTCATTCCAGAAATTCTCCGTCCACATCCACTTCCGATGATGCAAGCGCTTTTGCCTTAATTACGTTTCCGCACTGAATTTTTTTTACGGCGTTTTCGTCCGACAGGTCGTAGCGGATGACAAAATTTCCGTCCACTTCCGGCGCGTCGAACCATGCCCTTCCGATGGCAAGTCCGTCGTCAGTTCCGTCGTGATTTTCGATGATTTCTTCCACAAGCACGTCGTAAATTTTTCCGCAGCGTTCACGAAGTTTTTCCGATGTAATTTCACGCTGAATTTCTTCAAGTTCTGCGGCACGAATTTTTGCGATTTTCTGCGGAACACGATTTTTCATTTTACAGGCAACCGTGTCTTCTTCGCGGCTGTAGCAGAAACATCCCGACCAGTCGCTCTGAATTTCCTTTAAAAAATTTTTTGTCCGTTCCGCGGAATTTTCAGTTTCGCCAGGAAAGCCCGTGAGGAACGTGGTGCGGATGCAGCTTTCAGGAAAAAATGCGCGGATTTTTTTTACCAGGCCGCAGTAGGAATCGAAGGAACCTTTTCTGTTCATGGCGCGGATTATGGAATCGTCACCGGACTGAAACGGAATGTCGAAATACGGCAGAAACCGCGGATCGTTTTTCATGGCAGAAAGAACGTCGCAGTTAAAATGATCGGGATGAATGTACAGAAGCCGGATCCAGAATTTTCCGTCAAGCGCTGAAATTTTTTTTACGAGCTGCGCCAGAGGAGACTCGCCGTTTTCCGCGAAAAAATTTTCTTCCTGATGAACGGGCGATTTTATTTTTTTGTAAATTATTTCGTGCCAGTTTTTTTCCGCCGAAAATTCCGTGTCGCCTTCACCTGCACCGAACGCCGCCAGATCCTGTCCGATTAAATTGATTTCAAAAATTCCGCGGGACAAAAGCGATTTTATTTCCGCTACGATTTCGTCGGTTTTTCGTGAACGCAAATTTCCGCGGATTAACGGAATGGCACAAAACGAACAGCGGTTGTCGCATCCTTCGGTGATTTTTACGAACGCGCTTCCCTTGAACGAAAGGAACGAAATCCGTTCGCCTGAAAAAATTCCGCTCTGTTCCGCTTTTACCACGGGACGCTTTTCGCCGAACAAATCCATTACCGCGGAATCAAGTAACGCTAAATTTCCGTTGCCAAGAATTCCGTCGGCTTCGGGAAGTTCCTTTGAAAAAATTTCCGCGTAACGTTCAGCAAGGCATCCGGTCAATAAAATTTTTGCATCCGGAAAATTCGCGCGGCATTCCATGAGGGAATTCAAACTTTCTTTTTTGGCGCTTTCAATGAATCCGCAGGAATTTACCACGATTAAATCAGCCTGAGACGGTTCGTCAGTCTGCTCAAAGCCCAGATTTAAAAGACGCGTTAAAATAATTTCGCCGTCCACCTGATTTTTTGCGCATCCGTGCTGGTCAATGAAAAATTTTCTAGTCAAGTTCCAGTACCACCAGACGATATTTTCCGTCGTTGTCGCGAACCCATTTTATGTCTTCAACTTTTACTTCGCCCGCTTTTCCCACTTCCAGGTCGTAGGACGAAAGCCCCGCAATGACGTGAATTTTCAGCGCGTTCAGGTTGCTCATCCACAGACGTGTTCCGTTGTTCGACGTAATCGTTACGAGTTCGCCGCTTTTGTAATAATCTTCCACGTAAGGCTGACGGTCGCTTTTGTAACGGAAAAGGCACGCACCGCGGAAAGTTACGTTAATCGTAAACGGATATGCGCGGGTGTCTTCGTGAATTACGACGCGGGCAGAATTGTTGCGGACTGTGGACGATGAAGGAATGTCAGGATTTTCGGTCTGCGCGGAAGAAATTTCCACGTACGAATTGTCCAGTTTTTTTTCGAGGATTCTGATTTCCGCTCCGTGAGATTCGTCGGTGTTGGAAACGTCGCTCAAATAAATTATCAAGTCTGCAAATCCGTCGCCGTCAATGTCAATGTCGCGCTCTTCGCTCAGTTCGATTACCTGGCTGCCTGCCGGAGTAAGAATGGCGAAATTTCCTTTTGTGTTTGAAACGGTGAGCACGATATTTCCGTTGCCCTGTTTCGCCGGAATAAGAATCTGGTCGCCTTTGTAAAATCGCTTTGTTTCCGGTTTGCCCGAAAACTGATACTGACGGCTTTTTTCCTTTTCAACCTGTTCCTTTGCGAGCTGTTCTTTTTTTTCAGGAATTTTGAAAACTGAAAAATACAGGACGCATCCCGTTGCAATCAAAACCGCCGCGGACAAAAAAATTATCAGCGGAACTAAAAACGCAGGTTTCTTTTTTTGCAGAAGTTCGAGGGGAACAGGCGACTCCTGAATTTTTTTCGCGTGATAAAGGCTTAAAATTTCGTCTTTGTTCAGCCCCAGAAATTCGCAGTAATTCGACAGAAATCCGATGAAATAAGATTCCCCCGGAAAATCTTCTACGCGTTCGTTTTCAAGAGATTCAATGTATTCCTTTGTAATTGCAGTGGACTGGGTAATCGATTCTATTGAAACTCGTTTTGCCTCGCGGGCTTTTCGTAAAACTTCACCATAACTTTCCATGGTTTACTCCGAAAGAAGGAAATTGTTGTAATTGTTTGCGGAAGAAGGCGGATCGTAAATGAACCGTTGCGCGCTGATGTTTTTGTTCAGTTCGTAATTTAAAAAATCGAAAGTATAAACTACATCCTGCGAAGAAATTGCCTTCACCCGACGAATCAATTTTGTTGAAGGATTAACCGAAAGCAGAATTGTTTTAAACGCTTCGGTTGCCGAACGACGCGCGAACAGAAGATTTACCACGCTTTCATCGCTGCCTTCCAGGGGAACCGGCGTCTGACCCGATTCATACGAAACCGAATAATATCTGCGTAAAAGCGAAAGTCCCTGCGCCGTGGCAATATTTTCCCCGGAACCAGTTACGTTCTGCTCCAGAATCGCGGAAGAACCGGGCAAATAAATCGTCAAATCGTCGCCGTTAAAAACTACAACCTGTTCGGCAGGATCGGAAAAATCAATGCGTATCATTTCGGGCCGTTTAAAGCTGACCCTTCCTTTCATGTCATTTTTTCCGATGGAAATTTCGATGTCGGCTTCGTAATCTTTTATCTGCGCATAAACGTCGCTTACTGACTTGAAAAAATCTGCTGCGGTGGTAATCGTCTGTGAAAAAATCGGACAGATAAAAACCAGAAAAAAAGCAGGAACGACAAACTTTTTCATTAAATTACTCCAAAAAAAATCAAGACAAAAACCGAAAAACTCCGGAAAAAAAACGCGGTTCGTCTCGGCGTGCATTGTAAAAAAATTGCATTCACTCGTCAATACAGAGCATTTTTTTAGCGGAAATGCGGAAA
>CAZACA010000027.1:3487-15862 GCA_964483515.1 uncultured Treponema sp. | reverse complement strand
AAAAAAAAATCACTGAAAAAATCTTTTATAAACGGGCTTCTTCTGATATAATCCGCGCAACTTTTATTTTCGAGGTGTTATATGAAAAAACTGGTGGGCATTTTATTCGGCGTCATGATTCTGGCGGGCTGTTCAAAATCGGCGCAGAAAAAAAATTTCATTCTTGCCACGGGCGGAACTAGCGGAACCTATTATCCTTTCGGCGGTGCAATCGCAAACATCTGGAACACAAAAATCGACAACATGAATGTTACGGCTCAGGCGACAGGTGCTTCCGCGGAAAATTTGCGCTTAATCAGTCAGGGCGAGGCTGAATTCGGAATCGTGCAGAACGACGTCATGGATTACGCTTACAACGGAACCGATATGTTTGCAGGACAAAAAGTGCCGAATCTTTCTACGCTGGGAACGATGTATCCCGAAGTGATTCAGATTGCGGCGTCAAAATCAAGCGGAATTAAATCCGTGGCAGACTTAAGGGGAAAACGCGTTTCCATCGGCGATGCAGGTTCAGGCGTAGAATTTAACGCAAAGCAGATTCTTGAAGGCTACGGACTCACTTTCGACGACATCAAAAAAAATAACCTTTCGTTCAAGGAATCCGCGGAAGGAATTCAGAACGGAACTCTGGACGCGTGTTTTGTTACTGCCGGCGTGCCGAATTCAGCGTTGCAGGAACTTGCGTTTACAAGCGGACTGGTTTTGATTCCCGTGAACGGAAAGGAAGCCGACGAAATTTGCGCAAAGTACGAATTTTACACGAAAACGACGATTCCCGGCGGAACTTACAAAGGAACCGACGAAGACATCGACGCGCTTGCCATTAAAGCAACGATTGCCGTTTATTCAAAACTTGACGAAGAAACGGTTTATCAGATGACGAAGGCGCTTTTTGAAAATCTGGACGAATTAAGCGTTGCTCATGCAAAAGGCAAGGAAGTTTCCGCGAAAAAAGCCGTAACAGGAATTTCCGTTCCCCTTCATCCGGGCGCTGCAAAATATTACAAGGAAATCGGTGCAATCAACTGACGCGAAAATTTCAAAAATCGTAAAAACTGCTGCGTGTTTTTTCGGGGCGATGATTTTTCTGACTGCTTTTCTTCCGCTGAAAAAAACCGTGGCAATTTACAACCGGAAAAATCCGCGGGAAAAAATTTATTCTTCGGCGGCGCTGAACGGATTCGTAATTTCCTACACTCATTCGGTGAACAAAGGACGCGTAAGGGATTTTTATTCGTGCAGGAACGGAAATCTTGTGGTAGAAAAAACGGTTTTTGTTTCTTACGGCGCGGGAATTCCTGAACCGGGCGAAACGTCCGGCGCAATTTTCGGCGAAGAAAACGGCGGATATTCCATTTCAAATTTAAATCGGAGCGTAAAACGGCTGGTCATGGCGGTGGGCGTTGTTGCAGAACATTCGTTTTCCGCGGATGGAAAGGAATTTTTTTTAAAGGATTATTTTCCGGCGCAGACCAGTTTGATTTTTGAAGTAAAAAAAGTTTCTTTTGCCGACTATTCGGTTCATAAAATCCGCTAAGCAAAATTTCATCGGAGGAAAAAAAATTGGACGAAAACGAAATGAAAAATCAGGACGGAATAATCGAAAATCTTCTGCCCACATCCGACGAATCCGAACAAAAGGATTTGATGCGTGAACTGGACAGGGAACATGCCTACCGCGAACATAAATGCTGGCGACAGTACATTACGGTTGTCGTTTCGGTTTTGTTCTGCCTTTTTCAGCTTTATGCCACGCTTTCCGGTACGATTACGGCGCAAATTTTACGGGCGACTCATCTGGCGTTCGTTCAGCTTCTGGCGTTCATTCTTTTTCCCGCCACGCGAAAAATGTCACGGGCAACGCTTCCATGGTACGACATCGTTCTGGGGCTTCTGGGGGCTGCGTGCTGGATGTACATCGTGGTGAATTTTCATCAGATTGTCCGTCGGGCAGGAATTTATTCGCCGCTGGATTTAACCGTTGCAGTCGCGGGAATTTTGATTCTTTTTGAAAGCTGCAGGCGAATCGTGGGGCTGCCGATTCTGGTGATTGCGCTCTGCTTCATTGCGTACGCGTTTCTGGGAAAATATATGCCCGGATTTTTTAATCACCGCGGATATACGCTGAAACGAGTGGCGACTCATCTTTTTTACAACACTGAAGGAATCATGGGAACGCCCATCGGTGCGTGTTCGTCGTTTATTTTTCTTTTCATTCTGTTCGGTGCGCTTCTGGAAAAAACCGGAATCGGACAGTTTTTTATCGACGTATGTAATTCCATTGCAGGCGGAGCGTCGGGGGGACCGGCCAAAGTTGCAGTTTTAACGAGCGCGCTTTTAGGTACGGTTTCAGGAAGTTCGGTTTCAAATACGGTGGGTTCAGGAAGTTTTACCATTCCCATGATGAAAAAACTTGGCTACAGGAGCGAATTTGCCGGTGCAGTTGAAGCCGCTGCGTCTACGGGAGGACAGCTCATGCCTCCGATTATGGGTGCCGCTGCGTTTTTAATGGCTGAAAGTCTCGGTCTTCCGTACATTACGATCGTAAAGGCTGCCGTCGTTCCTGCCATCCTTTATTTTACGGGAATTTTCATTACGGTTCATCTGGAAGCGCATAAACTCGGACTGAAAGGTCTTCCGCGGGAAAGCCTGCCGAAATTTCTGCCCCTTTTTCTGCGGAAAGGCTACATGATTCTGCCCCTTGTGGTAATCGTCCTGTTTCTGTGCATGGGAAAAACTGCCGTTTATGCCGCGCTCATGGGAATCGTCTGCTGTCTGCTCATCGGACTGGCGACTTCTTTTGCGGATCTGGCTCACGGAAAAAAGCCCAGTTTCGGAATGCACGATTTAATCGACGTTGCCTGTGCAGGTGCGCGGAATATCATCAGCGTGGCGATTGCCTGTGCCATGGCAGGAATCATAATCGGCGTGGTAACACTTACGGGAATCGGACTGAAATTCGGTGCGGGGCTCATTTCCATTTCCCACGGAATTCCGTTCATTACGCTTTTTTTAACGATGATTTCGTCGATTATTCTGGGAATGGGTGCGCCTACTACGGCAAATTATCTGATTACTTCCACGATTACCGCCGGTGCAATCATCGGTCTGGGATTTCAGCCTCTTGCCGCCCATATGTTTGCGTTTTACTTCGGAATCATTGCCGACGTAACTCCTCCCGTTGCCCTTGCTGCCATTGCCGGAGCTGCCATTGCCAGGGCGAAACCGATTAAAACGGCTTTCTGCGCTACGAAACTTGCCATCGGTGCGTTTTTAATTCCGTATATGTTCGTCTTTAATCCGCAGATGCTCATGATTGACACGACTTTTTCTTCGGTGATTTTTATCTGCGTTACGGCGATTATCGGAATGTTCGGATTGAGTGCAGCGCTGGAAGGTTATGCGTTCAGAAAAACAGGCGTAATTCAGCGGATTCTGTTTGCGGCAGGCGGACTTCTGTGCGTAATTCCTGAAGGAAAAAGCGACGTCATCGGTCTTTGCATAATTTTCGTGCTGGTTGCATTCCAGATTTTCAGAAACAGGCTGAAAAAAACGGCGGAAAACTGATTCTTTTTCAAAAAAATGCAGAAACTTTACAAATACTGAAGAATTCAATATATTCTTGCTTGCCGTTTTGATTCGTCAAGGCGGCATTTGATTTTAAGACAACGAGGTTTTGCCATGTCAAAAAAAAGCGATAATGCAGTGAAAGGTGCCGCGCGTGCTCCCCACCGTTCTTTATTTTACGCAATGGGCTATACAGATGAAGAGCTTGAGCGTCCTCTGGTGGGCGTTTGCTGTGCAAAAAACGAAATAATTCCCGGACACATCGAACTGGACAGAATCAGCGAGGCGGTTAAGGCCGGAATCCGTATGGCGGGGGGAACTCCCATCGAATTTCCTGCAATCGGCGTTTGCGACGGAATTGCCATGGGTCACGAAGGCATGAAATATTCCCTCGTTACGCGCGAACTCATTGCGGATTCAGTGGAATGCGTGGCAAAAGCGCATCAGTTTGACGCACTTGTAATGATTCCCAACTGCGACAAAATCGTTCCGGGAATGCTTATGGCTGCGGCGCGACTTGATTTGCCCACGGTTTTTTGTTCAGGCGGACCAATGATGCCCGGTCATCTTCCGGGTGCGGACGAAAAAAATCCCTATTCAGGAAAAAATCTTTCGCTCAGCGATATGTTTGAAGCCATCGGTGCACTTGCAGTCGGAAAAATCGACGAAAATCAGCTGAAGGAACTGGAACATTCGGCTTGTCCCGGATGCGGCGCGTGTTCGGGAATGTTTACGGCGAATTCCATGAACTGCCTTACCGAAGTTCTGGGGCTTGGTCTTCCCGGCAACGGAACGATTCCTGCAACCACCGGCGAACGGATTGCCCTGGCAAAGCACGCAGGAATGCAGGTCATGGAAATGTACGCTAAAAAAATTACGGCGCGAAAAATGATGACGAAGGCGAATTTCGTGAATGCACTTGCCGCGGATATGGCGCTGGGCTGTTCAAGCAACACCATGCTCCACGTTCCTGCCATTGCCCACGAAGCAGGAATTTCCATCGATTTGCGCGAAGTAAACGAAATTTCCAACCGCACGCCGAATTTGTGTCATCTTGCACCGGCCGGTCACACTTTTATGTGCGAATTGAACGATGCAGGCGGAGTTCAGGCCGTTCTCGCGGAACTTGCAAAGAAAAATCTTATCGACACTTCCCTGATTACTGCCACGGGAAAAACCATCGCGGAAAACATAAAAGGCGTTGTAAATAAAAATCCGCAGATTCTCCGTCCCATCGAAAATCCTTTTTCTGATAACGGCGGAATTGCCGTTCTTTTCGGAAATCTTGCACCCGACGGAACTGTAGTAAAGCGTTCAGCGTGCGCTCCGGAACTTATGCATCACACGGGACCTGCACGGGTTTTCGACGATGAAAGCGAAGCCATGGATGCAGTGCAGAATCAGAAAATCAGGGCGGGCGATGTCGTCGTAATCCGTTACGAAGGCCCCAAAGGCGGACCCGGAATGCGCGAAATGCTTGCAGTAACGGCGGCACTTGCGGGGCAGGGGCTGGACAAAAAAGTTGCACTCATTACCGACGGACGATTTTCCGGTGCAACCCGCGGCGCATCTCTGGGACATTGTTCTCCTGAAGCGGCGGTGGGCGGCCCGATTGCGCTGGTTCACGAAGGCGATTTAATCGAACTGGACATAAACAATTACAAAATTACGCTGAAAGTCAGCGACGAAGAACTTGCACAACGAAAAGCCGGATGGAAAGCACCCGAACCAAAAGTTACCGGCGGATATCTGGCACGATACGCAAAACTCGTTTCTTCCGCGGACAAAGGTGCGATTCTTCAGTAAAAGGGGTTTTTCATGAAAATCAACGGAGCGCAGGTCGTAATCGAATGCCTCATTGAACAGGGCGTGGACACAATTTTTGGTTATCCCGGCGGAGCGATTTTAAATATTTACGACGAACTTTACAAAAATTCCTCGCGAATCCGCCACATTTTAACGGCACACGAACAGGGCGCGTCTCATGCAGCGGACGGATATGCCCGTGCTACTGGAAAAGTCGGAGTCGTTTTTGCTACAAGCGGTCCGGGGGCAACAAATCTCGTTACAGGAATCGCTACGGCATACATGGATTCAAGTCCCGTGGTCGCCATAACGTGCAACGTGCCCACTTCACTTCTGGGTCGCGACAGTTTTCAGGAAATCGATATAACTGGCGTTACCATGCCCATAACCAAACACAATTTTATGGTGCGGAGCGCAGACGATTTAGCCGAAACCATCCGGAAAGCGTTTTTAATTGCAAAAAGCGGTCGTCCGGGTCCGGTTTTAATCGACATACCGAAGGAAGTTACTGCTGCCGTCGTGGAATTTTCGCCCCTTTCTCCGTCTGAATTGTCCGCAGTGCAAATTTTTGCGCCGGTCAGCCCCACCGATGAAGAAATTCAGCGTGCGGCGGAACTCATAAACAATGCGGAACGTCCGGTAATTTATGCAGGCGGCGGCGTAGTTCTGTCAGGCGCGGAAAACGAACTCCTTACTTTCGCGGAAAAATCACAGATTCCGGTTGCAGAAAGCCTCATGGCGCGTTCAGCATTTCCGGCTCGTCATCCCCTCTGCACGTGGATGGTGGGAATGCACGGAACGAAGGCAAGCAACATGGCAGTAACCGAAAGCGACCTGGTGATTGCTCTGGGTGCGCGGTTCAGTGACCGTGTAATTTCCGATGCGTCGAAATTCGCGTCAAAAAGCAGAATTTTTCAGATTGACATCGATCCGGCGGAAATCAACAAAAACATTGCCACGTTCGGTTCGCTGGTGGGTGACGTAAAGGAAATTTTGTCGCGTCTGATTCCGCTGATTCAGCAGAAAAACCGCACTGAATGGATTTCAAAAATCGCTGAATGGAAAAAAGACGTTCCGTCAAGTTATTTAAAAAATCCAAAAGATTCAATCAATCCGAAATTCATCTGCGAATACATAAATCGTTCGGCGGGGGACGATGCGTTCATCACCACGGAAGTCGGTCAGCATCAGATGTGGACGGCGCAATTTTATCCGTTTTCAAAACCGCGGAAATTCATTACGAGCGGCGGACTGGGAACCATGGGATTCGGCACCGGCGCGGCGATGGGAATTCAGTTTGCGTTTCCTGATTCCCGCGTAATTCACATTGCAGGCGACGGTTCTTTCCGCATGAACTGCAACGAACTGGCAACGATTCAGCATTACAAACTGCCGATTATAATCGTCGTGATGAATAACGGTGCGCTGGGAAACGTGCGGATGTGGCAGCGGCTTTTTTACGGCAAACGATTCAGTCAGACCACGCTGGATTTCGGGCCGGACTGGGTAAAACTTGCCGACGCTTACGGAATAAAAGGATTTCGTGCGCAGAATTCCGCGGAATTCGCAAAAGTTTTTGACCGTGCACTTGAATTGCGCGAACCCTGCGTAATCGATGCAAAAGTTGACATAGACGAAATGGTTCTTCCCATGGTTCCGGGCGGAAAACCGATTTACGACATGATTATGGAACTGAGTGCAGAAGTAATGGACTGAAAAAATGCGTAGAAAATTTAAAAAAGAATTTTTTGCCGAAAAGGGCAGGGTGGATTGCACTGAAATTTCCGCGTTGCCGGGCGTTCTGGACGAAATTGCGCTGGATTCGTTCAGGGCGCGCTTTCAAAAACCGATTTTTATCGAAGAAGACAAAGAATATAACGTGCGTCTGACGTTTTTTCCGCGGAATTCCGTGCGTGAACTTCTGCTTTTCTGCTTTCCCCAGGACGAAACCGACTGCGGCGAAGAAATCGAAGTGGAATTTAAAATTCTGCGTTCACCCGATTCCCCCGAACTCATGGACATAATCGGCGACTTCCGCAAAAAAATCAGCGAAGAATCCGACGTTACCGACATGATTATTCCGGCGGAAGCAGAATTCGTTCAATGAGCGTTTCCACGGAAAAAATTCCGGGCGCGGCGTTTCTGCCTTTTCCCGATGCAGGGGAAAATCTGGCGGACGAACTGAAAAACCGGCTGAATTTTTCAGGCGAAATTTCTGATTTGGGTGGATTTTTGTACGCACCGTCCTGGTCAGGCGAAAAATTTCCGTTCTGGTCAAAGTGCACGGCAAAAAATTTGTACAGAATGAATTTTTCGTCCATCGGCGAAGCGGCATCGGAATTAAAAAAAATTCAGCGTTCCTGGGCGCATTTCGGTTCGGTCTGCTTCCGGCGTTCCGCGCTGATTCAGGAAAAATTGCCTTACGTGAATTTAAAGCCGCGCAAATTTCCGTTTGAAATTCCGCAGTCGCCCATGGGAATTTTTACGCTTCTGGACGAACACACCATGATTTTTTCCGCGGAAACCACGAGTTCCATGCCGTGCGGAGAAATTTCTTTTGTGGAAGATCACGAAAATCCGCCAAGCCGTGCGTATTTAAAATTGCAGGAAAGTCTTCTGCTTTCGCGACGGATTTTTGGCTGCGATTTGCCCGACGAAAATTCCCGCTGTTTCGATGCAGGAGCGTGCCCCGGCGGATGGACGTTCGTTCTGGCGACTCTTGGTGCGAAAATTTTTGCCGTCGACCGCAGTCCCCTTGCCCCTGAATTGATGAAAAATCCTCTCGTGGAATTTTCCGCGCACGATGCATTCACCCTTTCTCCTGACGAACTCGGCGATTTCGACTGGATTTTCAGCGACGTAATCTGTTATCCGCGCCGTCTTCTGTCATGGATTCGGATGTGGATTCAGTCCGGAAAATGCCGCCGCATGATTTGCACCATAAAAATGCAGGGCGAAACCGACTGGAGCGTAATTTCCGAATTTGAAAAAATTCCGTGCAGCCGCGTCGTTCATTTAAATTACAACAAGCACGAACTGACTTTCCTGCACGTGGAATAAAAACCGCGGAAAAAAACGGCTTCCGTAAAAACGAAAACCGTCCGCTTTATTCCGCTGAATCAGCAGAATCTGCAAAAATCAGTATTCCTGGGAACCTGACGATTTTTTGAAAAACGATGCAGAACCGCTTCGCTGCGTGGGTGCCCTGAATCTGTCACGTCCCGAACCTTCGCGAAAACTTCTTTCCCGTCCGCGTCCGCCCCGTCTGTCGCGTTCACGTTCCCTTCCGCCGAAATCACGCCGTTCGCTTCGTCTTCGTCCGCCCCGTGAGCCGAAATCACGCTCGATTCCGCCCGAAACTTTTGTGTCCTGATGCATGTGCGGAAGACTTTTGTCGCGCTCGGAAAGTTCGATGGCACGCCGTCCGTCGTCAACCGGAAGCGAAAGCAGGCAGAATTTGTTCGCCATGTCGATTGCGTCAACTTTTCTGCCCGGAACTCCAAGCAAATCGTGGAAAAAGTCTGCAATTTTCCGCGGATTGTAGCCGTCGTCCCAGCCCATCTGCACGTAAAGCCGAATCTGGTCTTCGTTTCTGCCCCGTGAGCGTTCCCTGTCGCGGTCTCGTCCACGTTCTCCACGTTCGCGGGATTTTTCCGCACCGTAAGACGAAATTTTTCCGTATCGTTTTTTGCTCAAAAGCGTTCCGTAAGAAACTGAAAGCAGCGATGCCACGACTTCTTCCGGATTCTGTCCTGCGCAAAGTTCTTCAGCGAGTTTGTCGAAAATCGGGTCGCCTTTTTTCAGTCCGGGCTTTTTCTTATCCGTTTCTGCGGAATTTTCCATGTCAGCCTGATTTTCTTCCAGCGGAATCGTTTCGTCATCGTCATTTTCCGCGGAAATTTCTGCATTTTCTATGTTCAGCCCAAGTTTGTTTTTAATGTCGTCGAAAATCCGCGTTTTTTTTGCGTCCAAAACTTCTTCTACCGACGGAATTTCTTCATGAACCATTTCGCCTTTCGCGCTTTTTTTCACTGCATTCTGAAGATAATTGAGTTTTCGCCGCGTTTCTTCAGGCTTTACGAAAGTTACCGCCACTCCCTGTGCGCCCGCCCGTCCGGTTCTGCCGATTCTGTGAACGTAAGTGGCGCCGTCAAAAGGAAGTTCATAATTTACAACGTGCGTTATTCCTTCGATGTCGATTCCGCGTGCCGCAACATCCGTCGCAACAAGAATCCGCGTTTTTTTCGCCCTGAACCTTGCAAGAATTTTTTCCCGCTGACCCTGGGGAATGTCGCCGTGAAGTGCTGCAACTTCGTAACCGCGTTCGTCAAGTGCCTTTGAAACGTAATCCGCGTCGCTTTTGCGCTGAACGAAAACCAGTCCGAAAAAGTCGGGAGAAATGTCGATGAGCCGTACAAGCGCTTCGATTTTTTCGCTTTCACGCAGAATCCAGTATTTCTGGTCGATTAAAAGCGGTTCTTCCTGAAATCCTTCTTCTTCCACGATTTCGTATTCGCCCATGAATCTCTGTGCGATTTTTAAAATTTCCTTTGGAACGGTGGCACTGAACAGAAGGACGCGGCATTCCTGATTTGCGCTTTCAAAAATATTTTCGATGTCGTCCACGAAACCCATGTCCAGCATTTCGTCGCCTTCGTCCAGAATGAAATAATCAATCCGGCTGATGTCCAGAACTCCACGGTCAATCAAATCCTGAACGCGTCCCGGAGTTCCCACCACAATTTCTACGCCCCGCCTGAGTGCACGCATCTGTTCGCCCATGGAAGCGCCGCCGTAAACTACAGCAGTCCGCGGAAATTTTCCCGTGGCAAATGAAGACATTTCGGTGGCAGTCTGCATGGCAAGTTCGCGGGTCGGCTCCAGAATTATGGCGCGCACAAAATCGCTTTCGTCACGCAGCCGCTGAACCAACGGAAGACCGAATGCAGCAGTTTTTCCCGTTCCCGTCCGTGCCTTTGCGATTACATTTGCGTCTCCGTTTAAAAGCCGCGGAATTGCAAGCACCTGAATCGGTGACGGAACTTTAAATCCTTTCCGTTCGATTGCCTTGAGCGTAATTTCGTCCAGACCCAAATCCGCAAAAGAAATTGTGTCGTCGTCTGATTCCCCACCGAATTCGCTGATGGCGGAATTTTCCAGGGGCATAGTTTCCCCGTCGAGTTTTTCGTCAAAATTTTCCATACGATTCCCTTTTTCCCGCATGAAGGATGTGGAACCGCACGAATTTTCCAATGTCAAGTGATTTTCCTGATTACAAAATTAGCCCGAATGCGGCTCAATCCGTCATGATAGTAATTTTTCAGCGGAGTATATTTGCTTTTTCCAATTTATTCAAGTGAAAACCAATAAAAACGCAAGAAATGTTAAAAAAACGCAAAAAAAAGCAGCCGTTCGGAATGTTTTCGATTTTTTCGCCGATTGACGCACCACAATTTTCTGAATAAAATGCGGCAATGAGTGACTTAAATTCCATTGACTTCGACACCGATGAAGAAGATTTTGACACGGTGATGGCGCACGACATTTCTTTTACGGGAAGCATAAAATTTTCAAAACCGTTTATGATAAAAGGCAGAATGAACGGAACCATCGAAGCGTCCAGCGACCTTTTAATCGACACTGACGCGGAAGTAAACGCAGACATTTCCACTGACAGGGTTCTGGTTCGCGGAAAAGTTGTGGGAAACATCAGCGGGCGCAGGCTTGTTCACGTTTCGTCCACGGGTTCGGTAACGGGCGACATTACTACGGCGCAGGTTGTTCTGGAACCGGGCTGTTCGTTTTCGGGCAGATGTTCCATGACGAATTTTTAAGGGGATTTAAAAAAATGAACGAAAAAAAAATCGAAGTAAAAAAATCGGCGGAAAAAAAATCGAACGTTGCAAAAAAAACTGCATTTTCCGCGCTGATGATTCTGTGCATTCAGCTGTCGTTTGCGCAGACAAAACCGGACGCACTGAAACTTTATCGCGAAGGAAATTATAAGGAATCCATTGCCGTCTGCGAAGAAGAAATCACGTCAAATCCGTCGAACCTGGACTCCCACGTGGTTTTATGCTGGGCACTGGTGGCGAACCGTCAGTACAAGGAAGCGGAACAGCGTGCAACCGAAGCGCGGAAACTTAATTCCTACGACATCCGCCTCATCGAAGTTCTGGGCGAAGCGAAATATTATCTGGGCAAAAATAACGAAGCGCTTTCCATGTTTCAGCGTTACGTGGCGAATTCATCGGAAACGGCAGCGCGACTTGGAACGGTTTACTATTACATGGGCGAAATTTACATCCGTCAGGCAAAGTACGAACACGCGGACATTGCTTTTACCGCCGCAGTCAGGTTCGAGCCGACATACAGCGCAAACTGGTGGACACGGCTTGGTTACGCCCGCGAAATGACGAACGACTGGAAAAATGCACTCACGGCTTACGACAAGGCGCTTTCACTCAGTCCTGCACATTACGATGCTTCCCGCGGAAAAACCCGATGTCAGAGCCACATTTAGTTGATGAAAACCGTACATTTTGAAACTCTGGGCTGCCGTCTGAATCAGGACGAAACTGAAGGGGCTGCCCGTTATTTTTCGCTGAACGGATTTTTGTGCGACATGAAAAGCGTTTCTGCTTCGGCGGAAATTCCGGCTGAACCGATTTTATGCGTGGTGAACACCTGCACTGTTACGGGAAAAGCCGAACAAAAAGCGCGGAGAATCATCCGTCTGCTGCTGAAAAAATTTCCGCAGTCGGTAGTTCTGGTCACGGGCTGTTACGCTGAAATGGACGCGGACGAAATTCAGAAAATCAGCGAGAGGATTGCAGTCCTGAAAGGAACCGGAAAATTCCTTCTGCAAAAAATCGCTCAGGAAATGAACGGCGGAATCCTCGACTGTGGCAGCGGAAAATTCAGCGTAAAAAATCTGTCGCAGTTCATCGCCGCAAACGAAAAAAAATTCTTTACCGCAGAAAAAAAATCGCAGCAGAATTC
>CAZACA010000027.1:0-3387 GCA_964483515.1 uncultured Treponema sp. | reverse complement strand
CGAAATTCAGAATTCGTTTTTGCTTTACACGCCGGTTTTTGAAAAGCACAGCCGCGCGAGTTTAAAGATTCAGGACGGATGCAACAATTCGTGTTCGTTTTGTCGCGTGCATCTGGCGCGGGGAAAATCCGTTTCGCTGGACGCAAAAAAAATTCTGGAGCGCGTAACGGAACTGGAAAAAATCGGTGTGAACGAAGTGGTTTTGACCGGCGTAAATTTGAGTCAGTACGATTGCCGCGTGAACGGAAAAAATTTTTCTTTCGCGGAACTTCTGGAATTTCTTCTGCACGAAACGCAGAAAATAAAATTCCGCATTTCGTCGTTTTATCCCCAGCACGTCACGGAAAAACTTTGCGCGGTTTTGCGGAACGAACGCATTCAGCCTTTTTTTCATCTGAGCATTCAGTCGGGAAGTGAAAAAAT
Organism: uncultured Treponema sp.; assembly: GCA_964483515.1. Lineage (GTDB taxonomy): Bacteria > Spirochaetota > Spirochaetia > Treponematales > Treponemataceae > Treponema_D. The sequence goes on along the minus strand of CAZACA010000027.1, from coordinate 2,964 downwards.
TCTTTCGCTCATGAATCGTCCGTATAAAATTTCGCAGGTGGAAAATGCGGTGGAACTTTTGCGCGGCTGCAAAAAAAATCCGTTCATTTCATGCGACATCATTGCAGGATTTCCGGGCGAAACTGAAGCGGATTTTTGCCGGACGAAAAATCTCTGCGAAAAAATTTCTTTTGCGTGGATTCATGCGTTTCCGTTTTCTCCGCGGAAAGGAACTCCGGCGGCTTCAATGAAAAATCAGGTTCCTGAACGGACGAAAAACGGGCGCGTAAAATGGCTCACTGAAAAAGCGGTGCAGGGAAAAATTTCGTACATAAAAAATTTTTCAGGCGAAACTCTGGAAGCCGTGGTGGAAAATCTGCGTGACGAATCAAAAAATTCTTCCGGCGAATTTACGTTCCGCGCAGTAACCGGAAATTTTCTGCACGCGGAATTTCTGTCGGAAAAAAATTTTAAACCCGGCAGCACGGTTCATCTGAAAATAAAAAATCCGCTGGAAGAAAATATCCGCAGCGGAAAAGAAACTGAATGTTCCGCGGAAATTTGTATCGGGTGAAAAAAATTATCGGCGCCGCTCAAATTTAAACGCTTCAAGAAATTTCCGTGCGCGTTCGGTTCTGGGCGAAGTAAAAAATTCTTCAGGCGCAGATTCTTCCACGATTATTCCGTCGTCAATAAAAATTATTCTGTCGGCAACGGCTTTTGCAAATTCCATCTGATGCGTCACAATCAGCATGGTGCGTTTTTCCTTTGCCAGATCCATCATCAGGTCAAGGACTTCGCGAACCATTTCCGGGTCAAGGGATGCAGTCACTTCGTCAAAAAGCAGAATCTGCGGATTCATGCACAGCGCGCGGACGATGGCAACACGCTGTTTCTGACCGCCTGAAAGTTGCCGCGGAAAAAAATTTTTTTTGTCCAGCATTCCGATTCGTTCCAGAAGGGATTCCGCCTGCATGGTTACTTCAGCCCTGTCGCGTTTCTGCGCTTTCATGGGACCGAGCAGAATATTTTTCAGCACGTTCATGTTCGGAAACAAATCGTAACTTTGAAAAACCATTCCGATTTTCTGCCGGATTAAGTGCATGTCGTTTTTTCGGTTGCTGATGACTTCGCCGTCCAGAAGAATTTCGCCGCCCTGAATCTGCTCCAGACCGTTAATGCATCGAAGCAGAGTAGATTTTCCGCAGCCCGACGGCCCCAGAATTACGACAACTTCTCCGCGCTCCACGTTCAGCGAAACGCCTTTTAAAATTCCGCCCGCTTCCTTGTATTCTTTTTTTACGTTTTTAATTTCCAGCAACGCCATTTAAATTTCCTTCTGTTTTTTTTCGATTTTGTCAGCCAGCATTGAAAGAGGCCAGCACACAATAAAATACATGAAAAAAATCACGCCATAAACTGCAATGGACGCGGTGGGAACGGTAAGCCGGTTTGATTCGATTATCTGCTGACCGATTTTTACCACTTCGATTACGCCCACGAAAACGACAAGCGACGTAGTTTTTATCATCCGCGTAATTAAATTCATGCTGAGGGGAACGAGCCGACGGATTGTCTGGGGAATGATTATGTAAAAGAAAATCTGATTTTCCGTCAGACCGATTGCACGACCGCTTTCGTACTGATGACGCGGAATGGATTTTAAAGCTCCGCGAACCAGGTCACCCATTTCAGCCGTGCCCCACAAAGTAAAAACCGCCACCGAAGCCACATCGCCCGAAACGGAAATTCCGAAGGCATGGGTCAGTCCGAAGTACGCCAGAAAAAGCAGAACCATCTGTGGCATAATCCGCATGAATTCCAGATAAATCCTGCACAGAATTTTCAGCGGTTTAAAATTTACCGTCATGAGCACGCCGAACAAAAATCCCAGAAAAATCGACAGTGCCACGGAAATTGCAGCGATTCGTACCGTTACGCCAAGACCGCCCAAAAGCCGCAGGACATTTTTTCCTTTGAGCAGAACGCCGAATGATTTCCGGATTGCATCAAGAGCCGAACTGTCCAAAACGCAGCCTCCTTTCCGCGAAATATCCCAAAATTGAAATTGGAAGCAGAATGATGAAATACGAAACGACCAGAAGAAGCAGACTTTCCTGAGTGTTGTAATAAAGTCCGATTAAATCTTTTGCCACGTACATTAAATCCGCCAGCGCCACCGCACTGAAAAGCGAAGTTTCCTTCAGCATGAAAATAAAATTCGCGCAGAGTCCCGGAACTGAAACTGAAAGCGCCTGAGGCAGGACGATGTAACGCACCAGCTGATTTTTATTCAGTCCGATGCACATTCCGCTTTCCAGCTGAGGTCTGCCCACGGTTTCCAGCGCACTCCTGAAAGTTTCCGCCATGTAACTTCCGCCCAGAAAAGTCAGCCCGAAAATTCCGCACTGTTCCGAAGAAAGCCTGATTCCCATCCGCGGCAGGGCAAAATACAAAAAAAACAAATCGATTAAAAGCGGCGTGTTCCGCGAAAGTTCCACGTACACACGGACAAAAATTTTCGCCACGGGAATTTTCCAGTAGCGGATTACGGCGCAAAAAATTCCCACCGCCACGGAAAGGAAAATCGAAATGAATCCGATTCGCACGGTAAGAAATGCGGCGTCTCTGTAAAGCGGAAGGACCTGTTTAATAAATTCTGTATTCATGTTCATGCCGAAAAATTTTTACCGGAGTATAGCAGATTGAACGTCTTTGTGGAATGAAATCCGAAAGGAATTTTTGCCGTTGCCGCAAAAAGTTCGCAGAAAAAAAGCGGAAGTTTTTTAGTGAAGTGATTGCGCGGCAAAGTGCGTAGAAAAGCGGAAGTTCGCAAAAGGAAGTTAAAGTTTTTTTCAGGAAATTTTTTGTGCAGATAGAAGCGCCCGGCGTGCCAGGTACAAACAAACAAATGTTTTCGGTTGGGGTACGACTTCTGCTGATGTCATGGGACGACTCTTGCTGATGTCAGGGTATGACTCTTGC
>CAZACA010000026.1:0-15893 GCA_964483515.1 uncultured Treponema sp. | reverse complement strand
AAATTGTTCAACTTCTTTTTCATAAAGCCTCCGGTGTTTGAATTTGCGGGCGAAAAAACAAAACCATTCATTTTGAATTTTCAGTCCGCACAAATATACTTTCCGAAAAAAAAAAATTTCTGCCCATGTTTTTCAAAAAAAGTTGAATTTTTTTTTAAAAAAGCGGATTTTTTTTTGCGCACAAAAAGCCTGCGTACCCAATTTGATTTTTATCATTACAAATCGTATAATCGCGCCATGAATTTCGGATATTTTCGTGTGGCGGTTTGTTCGCCCTGTCTTTCGGTTGCCGACTGCACTTTTAACGCGCAAAAAATAATCGATTCAGTGAAAGCGGCCGACGAAAAAAAAGTGGAATTTCTGGTTTTTCCCGAACTTTCCGTAACCGGCTACACTTGCGGCGACCTTTTTTTGCAGGAAAGTCTGGCTGATTCCGCGCTGAAAAATCTGGAGACGATTTGCCGTCAGACGAAAAATTGCGCCGTTCTGTTCTGCGTGGGACTGCCGGTTCAACTCGATTCGCGACGATACAACTGTGCTGCATTCGTTTTCCGCGGAAAAATTCTTGCCGTCGTTCCAAAAACTTTTGTGCCGGATTATTCCGAATTTTACGAAAAACGCTGGTTTTCTTCCGCCGACAAAAACGAACAGAAAGAAATTCCGCTTTTTTGCGGAGACGTTCCTTTTGGCACGGAAATTTTCATTCAGGACGAAAAAAATCCGCTGGTAAAAATCGCTGCGGAAATTTGCGAAGATTTGTGGGTGCCTCTTTCGCCGTCAACTTTTCATGCGCTGAACGGTGCAACTGTGGTGGCAAATTTAAGCGCAAGCAACGAAATCGTAGGAAAATCAGAATACCGCCGGAATCTTGTGGCGTTTCATTCGGCGAAAACTGTCAGCGCGTACATTTATGCCAATGCAGGCCGAACCGAAAGCACCACGGATCTGGTTTTCAGCGGACACAGTCTGATTGCCCTGAACGGAACCGTAAAAAAAGAATCGCTGCCGTTTTCTTCGGACGGAGAAATTTTATTCTGCGACGTAGACCTGGAAAAAATTAAGCAGGACAGGCTTCGTGCCACTACATTCTGCGAAAATTCCCCGTGCAGAAAAGATTCCGTGCGGATTGTAAAGGCGGATTTTATGCGTGACGAATTTTCTTTCAGCAGGAAAAACGAAATTTTCGACGAAATTCCGCGATTTCCTTTCGTTCCGCAGAAAAAAGAATTTCAGGCTGAACGATGCAAAAACGTCGTGGAACTGCAATCGGAAGGGCTGGCGAAACGGTTCAGGCACATCGGCGCAAAAAGTGCAGTGGTGGGACTGAGCGGCGGACTTGATTCTACGCTGGCGCTTCTGGTTTGTGTTCGTGCGGCGGATAAATGCGGTCTGGACAGAAAGCGGATTTTTTCAGTGACCATGCCTGCTTTCGGAACGACGGGGCGGACTTATAAAAATGCGTGCAGTCTGGCGGCGGAAACCGGAACGACACTCATGGAAATCGACATAAAAAAATCGGTTTTGCAGCATTTTGCGGACATCGGACACGACGAATCGGTGCGGGACGTTACTTACGAAAATGCCCAGGCGCGGGAACGGACGCAAATTCTCATGGACGTGGCGAACAAAAACGGCGGAATCGTCATCGGAACGGGCGATTTAAGCGAACTGGCGCTGGGATGGTGCACGTACAACGCAGACCAGATGAGCATGTACGGCGTAAATTCCAGCATCCCCAAAACTCTGGTGAAGCATCTGGTTTCGCATTTCGCGGACGAAGCAGAAAATTCCGGCGAAAAAAAACTGGCGGATGTTTTGCGCGACATTCTGGACACTCCGGTGAGCCCTGAACTTTTGCCGCCTGACAACGGAACAATCAGCCAGAAAACCGAAGAAATCGTGGGCCCGTACGAACTGCACGATTTTTTTCTGTATTACGTTTTGCGCTGGGGATTTTCCGCGAAAAAAATTTTCTTTCTGGCGAATCATGCGTTCTGTTCAGGCGAAAATCCGTATCCGCGGAAAGTCGTTTTCAAATGGCTCGAATCGTTTTACCGCAGATTTTTCAGCCAGCAGTTCAAGCGGAACTGTATGCCGGACGGAGCAAAAGTCGGCACGGTAAATCTTTCGCCGCGGGGAGACTGGAGAATGCCCAGCGATGCAAGCCCCGGAATCTGGCTTAACGAACTGGACGAAATCCGCGCAAAAATCGATGAATTTGACGAAAAAATTTCAGGAATCCGCGGAGAAAAAAAATGCTAAGTTATCAGCACGAATTTCACGCAGGAAATCACGCCGACATTTTAAAGCACGTAACGCTCACGCTGATTCTGGACGCGCTTTGTAAAAAAGAAAAACCGTTTACGGTCATCGACAGCCATGCAGGAAGCGGAATTTTTAATCTGGACGACGAACGCATTTTAAAAACCGGCGAGGCAAAGGACGGAATCGAAAAAATCTTTAAATTTTGCAGCAGGACATCGGCGCAAATTCCCCACGGACTGAAGGAATACATCGAAAAAGAATCGCCGTACGTTCAGCAGAAAAAATACGCCGGCAGCCCTGAACTGGAACGAATTTTCGCGCGGAAAGGCGACACGCTTCATTTTGTAGAAAAACATCCGGCGGCCCTTGCTTCATTGACGGAAAATATGGCGCAGAAAAAAGTTTTCATTCACGACGAAGACAGTTTTTCTGCTCTGGCTGCCCTTACGCCACCGCTGGTAAAACGCGGACTTGTTCTGTGCGACCCCAGTTACGAAGACGCCGACGACTACAGAAAAGTTGAAAATGCGCTGAAAATCGTGCGGAAAAAATGGAACACGGCAATAATCGCGCTGTGGTATCCGCTGATTCTCAGGCGAAAAAACGAAACTGCCAGGCTTCTGACGGAACTGGAAGATTTTTGCAAACTCGGCACGAATCCATGCGAAATTGCGCGGGCGGAACTTATCGTAAAATCTCCCGACGAACGCACAAAAAACGATGCAGCGCCTCATCTTTACGGAAGCGGAATGTTTGTCATGAATCCGCCATGGAAATTGCAGGAAAATCTTGACGAAAACGTTTCGTTCATAAAAAAGATTTTTGAAATTCTTCAGTTTTCGTAGTCGCTCTGTTCGATTGCCACCGCGCCCAGATGCAGAAGTTTGCTGTAGGATTTTGAATAGCTCGAATCGCGCCCCACGGAAACCGCCCACATATCCACGTACCACGTTCCGCTCACCGAAGTCGAACTGCTCCAGTTTACGTCCGCGTCTCCGTTTTTTGGCAGGGGATTTACCGAATCGTCCCCGCTGAAATTGAATCCGTAACGCGAATTTATGTTTCGTTTTGGCACGCCCAGTTTTACGATGCGCGAATCCGACGAATCGTAACTTGCCATTTTTGCCGAACTGTAGCAGACCACCGCGGAAAATTTTTCGTCAGTTCCGTAGCGGTTCAGCCGGATGTAAACATAACGGTCGTTGTCATCGTTTTTTATCAGCGGAGAAACTGCACCGGAATCCAGATTCAGCGTTTTGTAATTTCGCGTAGTAACAAGATTTTCCGCAGCAGCCGAAACGTCGCTTCCTTTGTTCAGCGAAGTCACCGAATTCTGCGCGCTCACCAGTGCAGAATAATTGTTGTAGATTTTGTAGTAAACTTCCGTGCCCTGAAAATTAAAATCGGAATTCAGGTTGTCGTTGTTGTCTTCTTCGTTGGTTAAAAACGAAAAATAACGCAGCGTTTTATCTGCCGTGTCGTAGTAAGGAACGTGTCCGTCGGTTCGGGGCGGCTCAAGATAATAAAAATTGTCCAGTCCGCAGCCGAAAAAAATCAGTGCGGCAAAAAAAATCATGCGTTTCTTGATTTTCTGCGGAATTCCTGCTGAACCGGAAAATTTTTTCATCGTAAACTAGTCGATTTTTCCTTTTGCCTTTAAATCGATGAGGCGGCTTTTTGCAAGAAGCGACCAGTCGTCGGAAGGATAAGTGTCGGACGCTTTTTTGTAGTATTCGGAAGCGGTTTTAAAATCTCCCGCGGATTCTTTAATTCTGCCGGCGCAAAAAATCGCGTGGGAAGCAAGATAAAAATCTTTTGCAGCAGAAGCGCGGTCATAAAGTGAAAACGCTTCGTCAGCACGATTCAATTCTTCAAGGCAAACCGCCGCATTAAAAAGTGCAAGGGGATTCGTGTAGGATTTTTTTCCGGATTCGGCTGCATCGCTGTAAAATTTGTAAGCGTTTTCATAATCGTTCTGCTTGAACGCAATATCCGCAGCCAGAAGATTCGCCCGGACGCCCGCAACGTTTTTTTTGTTCAGGTACGGCGAAAGTTCTTCCAGGGCTTTTTTCAGCCTGTCAGATTCCTGTGATTCGCTGATTTCCGCGGAATTCGACACGAGGGCAAATTCCACCGCATCGATTTTTTCGATTTGTTTTGCCACGGACGATTCGGAAATTCCCAGAAAAACGCAGAAAGCAACGACGATGACGGCAACGATTCCCACCGCCACAAGGATTTTTTTTCTATTTTTCAACAAAAAGTTTTCGATTTTTTTGCTCAGCGTGATTTCTTCATTGGATTTAGACATTTTTAAACTCCATGTTTGCGTAAAAAATTGGCTCATTATATGAATTATCGGTTGCTTTGTCAAAACGTGGCGTCATTTTTTTATGCCGAGTTCGCTTATCAGCCTTGAAAGATACGTGCGCTGAACGTCCATGATTTTCGCGGCTTTCGTTTTGTTCCAGTTCGTTTCCTGCAAAATTTTCACGATGTATTCGCGCTTGAAATTGTCCAGTGCGGTTTTCAGCGTTTTGTCGTCGTGTTCCGAATTTTCTGCGGCGATGTTCTTGATTTCAGCGTGGTCACTTTCCGCGGAAGAAAAAAAAGGCAGCCGTAAATCGTTTGCCTGAATGAGCGGAGGAGTTCCCGAAATGCATCCGCGTAAAATCGTGTTTTCCAGTTCACGGACGTTTCCGCGCCAGATGTACGAAAAAATTGCCGATTTTGCCGCATCAGAAAATCCTGAAAAATTTTTGTGGGTTTCCGCGGAAAATTTCTGCAAAAAAAAGTCGCACAGAAATTCGATTTCGTCCCGCCTGTCACGAAGCGGTGGCACGGAAAAAGTCAAAACGTTCAGCCGGAAATATAAATCGCCTGAAAAAACGCCGTCCTTTACCATTTTTTCCAGGTCGTTTTTTGTGGAAGCCATTATGCGCACGTCGTTCCGCGGATTCTGCAAAAAATGCAGCAGTTCGTCCTGAAAAACCGGATTCAGCGCAGAAATTTCGTCGAAAAAAATTGTTCCGCCCGCAGCCGAATCAAAAAGACGCGCCAGACTTTCGATTTTTTGCGTGCAGTTTACGCGGACAAACGGATTTTTTTTCCGCGACGAAAAAAGATGAATCTGTTCGGCAAAAATTTCTTTTCCCACGCCGCTTTCGCCCAGAATTAAAACCGCCGAATCTTCCGACCAGACGCGAATTTTTTCCAGAAGCGAAACGATTCCGTGATTGTGCGCCACAAACGGATGAAATTTCCGTTCCGTGCCCGCCGATTCAAACGCTTTCAGCCTCACGGATTTTTTTTCCAGTTCCGCCGACGCAGAAAAAGCCAGCGATGCATGACGCAAAAATTCCTGCAAAAGAAGCAGGTCTTCTTCGTGAAAACGCTTTCCGTTTTTTTTGTTTTCCGCTTCCAGAACCGCATTGATTTTTCCGCCGATTTTTACGAAAACCGCAGCGAAATTCTGCACGTTCCCCGGAGAAACCGGCAGCAAATCCGGCTCATTTTCCGGATGATTTACGAAAACTGATTTTTTTGTCTGCAAAACGAAACTGGCGACGCTTTTTTCGCTGAACGAAAAATTTTCAGTACGGATTCTTTCCGCGCCGCAAAGGAAATTTAACGATGTAATTGAATTTTTTACAAAAATAAATGTTGCCGACTCGCACGAAACAAGTTCAGTCGCCGCCTGTAAAACTAAAAACGGCAGTTCGTCCGAATCGGCATAATTTGAATTTACGCGAAAAATAAAATCGATGAGGGACTTTAGCTTTTCAGAGTGAATTCCGCCGCCGCCGCTCATCGAATGTTTTTATTCTGCGTGATTTTTTATGCTGTCACCGATTGTGTATGCACCGTCGTCGCTGCTTGAAGACATGTACTGTGAAATTTCGGCACGATCCTGCGCCCGCTTGTATTCTTTTACGGAAAACGCAACACGTTCCTTTTCCACGTCGATGGCTACAACGTAAACGTTTACTTTGTCGCCCACCTTGTACTTTTTAACGGCTTCTTCAAACGGAACGTCACGGTCATCGCTTAAATTTGCCTTGTTTACAAGTCCTTCGATTCCGTTCGGTGCTTTTACGAAAATTCCGAAGTCGTTGATTGAAGTAACTTCGCCTTCAAGAGTTCCGCCAACTTTGTATTCTTCCGCGAATGCTTTCCACGGATTTGGTGTAAGCTGCTTTACGCCTACGCGGATTCGTCGGTTTTCGCAGTCGCAATCAGTTACGATTACGTCAAGCGGCTGGTCAACTTTAATTTCGCTGCCCGGATGCTTGATTTTTTTCGTCCAGGAAATGTCTTCGCCCGCCAAAAATGCGTCGATTCCTTCTTCCAGCTGAACGAAAGCACCGCTGTTGGTGATTTTTACGACTTTTCCGGAAACTTTTGTTCCCACAGGATATTTGTCGGAAATGGTATCCCACGGATTGTCGGTAACCTGCTTCAAACCAAGGGAAACGCGTCCTGCCTGAATGTCGTAGCCCAAAATCATGCACTGAACTTCGTCGCCCACTTTAATCATGTCAGACGGCTTTTCGATTTTTTTCGTCCAGCTGAATTCGGAAATGTGCGCAAGACCTTCGATTCCTTCTTCCAGTTCAATGAACGCACCGAAATCAGGCACTTTTGTAACTTTTCCCTTTACAATGTCGTTCACGTGATATTTTTCTTCAAAATGAACCCACGGATCTTCAGAAAAATGCTTCAGCGAAAGGTTGATTCGTTTTTCCACAGGGTCAAGGCGAATTACTTTCAGTTCAACTTCCTGACCTTTTTTTACGAAATCTTTCGGTCGGGTAACGTGTCCCCAGCTCATGTCGTTAATGTGAAGCAATCCGTCGAATCCGCCCAAATCGATGAACGCACCGAAACTTGTAAACGATTTTACGGTTCCTTTTACCGTGTCGCCGATTTTTACCGTTTCAAAGAATTTGTCGCGGTTGGCATTGATTTGTTCTTCCAGATATTTCCGGCGATTTACGACGATATTTCGTTTTCCGTTGCTGTAAAGCCGTTCTACATAGAATTTCGATTTTACGCCAAGAAGCGCTTCTTCTTTTTCGACTTTCTGCGAATCCGACTGGCTGATGGGAAGGAATGCTGAAATTCCGCCGCCCAGATTAACCATGTATCCGCCTTTTGTAATCGACTGAATGGTTCCTTCTACAGGCGTTTTCTTTTCAACTGCAACCTTGAATTCTTCCCAAAGCCGCTTTTCGTCCGCCTTTTGCTTTGAAACGACTGGTCCGTTTTTGCCGAACTGACTTACAAGGAAAACCGTAATTACGTCGCCTTCCTTAGGAAGTTCACCCGCGAATTCTGACACGGGAATTTTTCCTTCGGATTTCAAACCTACGTCGACGAATACAGTATCGTCAGTAACCTGCACAACGGTAGCTTTTACATTATTACCGTCTTCAACCGGCTCCATGTTGTTGATAGATGCTTCTAATTGTGTGTAAATGTTGTCGGAGCCCTGGGCACCATTCTGTTCCACTTCCTTTTCCATAGCAAACCCTTTTGATTTAATTTTGGTGGTGATTATTGCACAAACATCATTTATGGTCAAGTCGGACGTATCGATATAAACCGCATCTTTCGCCCGCTGCAGGGAACCTTCCGCCTTGTTTCTGTCCATTTCGTCGCGCTTAATTATGGCCTGCTTTATTTCTTCCAGCGAAAGTTCCGAAACGCCCTGGTCGAACCGCCGCTTTGCCTGAACGTCCACGCTTGCATCCAGATAAAATTTAAATTCCGCATCAGGAAAAACCACCGTGGTCATGTCGCGCCCTTCGCAAATTATGTTCATTTTTTTTACGATTTGACGCATCCTGTCGTTTACCAGATGACGGATTTTTACGACGGACGAAACTTTTGAAACTTTCGCGTCCACTTTGTCCTGATGAAGCAAATCTTCCACGTCTTTTCCGTTCAGAATCAGGCGGGAATTTTTGTAGTCCAGTTTTTGCTTCTGCGCGAATTCGAAAACTTTTTCTTCATCGTCCGAATCGATTCCGCTTTCAATCAGTGCAAGGGTGAGGGCACGATAAAAACTTCCGCTGTTTAAATAAACCAGATTCAGTTCTTCGCCGACTTTTTTCGCTACAGTACTTTTTCCCGTTCCTGCGGGTCCGTCAATCGCAACAACCATTTTTTTCTCCGTATATTTTTTTCAGTTATGGCAGATTTTTTTCAGCGCATCCACTTCGCCCTGAGTCAACTCGCGGAACTGACCGAATTGCAGCGTTCCCACTCCCACGCAGCCGATTCTTACGCGCATCAGGCTTTTTATGCCGATTTCGTACTTTTCAAAAACGCGCCGGATTTCACGATTTTTTCCTTCCACCAGAACAATCCGCATTCTGTGGGAATTCAGTTCGCGGGCATCCTTGCATCTGTAAAAAACATCGTCCACGCGGATTCCTTTCATAAAATCTTTCGCCAGATTCCGCGGAAAAGGAACGCTTGTGTCCACGATGTATTCTTTTTCCAGTTCCGCCGACGGATGGGACAATTTTGCCGCGAAATTTCCGTCGTTGGTAAAAATAATCAGTCCGCTGGAAAACATATCAAGCCTGCCAACGCTGTAAAGCCGCTCGGAAAATTCCGCCTTGAGTAAATCCGCCGCCACCTGCCTGCCCTGTTCATCGCGGGAAGAGCAGACGTATCCGCTGGGTTTATTTAAAAGAACGTAACGCATCTGTTCTTCGGGATGAATTTCCGCGCCGTCCAGTTCGATTTTATCAATGGAAGAAACTTTCGTGCCCAGTTCCGTGACGATTTTTCCGTTCACCGAAACGCGCCCCTGTCTGATGATTTCTTCGCTTGACCTTCTGCTTGCAACGCCGCATTTCGCCATAAACTGCTGAAGCCGCATCGTTTCTGCGGATTTTTCGCTTCCTGATTCAATTTCGTTATCGGGCAAGTTCAAACCTCTCGCTTTCTTTTTCGTCCAGCTGCGGAAGTTCTGAAATGCTCTGCAAATGGAAGAATTCCAGAAATTCCTTCGTGGTGCCGTACATCGTGGGTTTTCCGGGAATGTCCTTTTTGCCCACTTCCTTTATAAATTTTCTGTCGAGCAGAATTCGCATCATGTTGTCAACGTTTACGTGCCGGATGCTTTCGATTTCTGCCCGCGTAATAGGCTGACTATACGCAATTATAGACAAAGTTTCCACCGCCGCCTTGCTCAGCCTGCCTTCGTTCTTTTTTCCGTATCGTTCCTTCACGAATTCAAAGCAGTCGCGCTTGGGAGTCAGAACGTATCCGCCGATTATCATGGAAAGTTCGATGCCGGAATCCGCATTGGAATATTTTTCGTTCAGCCGCGAAATGCATTCAGCCACTACGTCGGGAGCGAGTTTCGTGATTTTTGCCAGATTTTCCGCCGATTGCGGTTCGCTTTCCAGAAAAAGCACCGTTTCCACCAGGGCAGTTTCCGTGTCCAAATTCAAATTCGCGCGCAATTCATTCAGACGGTTTTCGCTTTCGTTTTCAGCCGATTGTTCTTCCGCGGAAATTTCAGACTGATTTTCGATTTGAATTTCGTCCTGATTTTTTTCCGCCGAAATTTTTTCTACGCCGCCTGTTTCTTCCTGCATATTTTTATGTCTCCAAACATTTTATTCTGATAAATGTCCGCCAGTTTCAGTTTTACCGCTTCCAGAATCGCCATAAACGCACAGATTACGTCCAGTCCGTTGCCTTTCCGCGTAATTAAATCCGTGAACATACATTCGCCGTTTCGTTCCAGAAGTTCCGTCATGAGCGCAATTTTTTCGTTGGGAGAAATTTCTTCGCCCATGTTCAAAATCCGTTCGTCGGAATTTACGCTGGTCAGATTGCGGAAAATTTTCTGCATATCCTGTAAAAGCGCCCAGGTGTCCAGTTTTTTCCATTGAGAATCGTCGTTTTCAAAAGGAAGCGTGCGTTCGATTTTTTTCCGCTCAAAACTCCATTCGCTTTTTTCTTCCTGTTCTTCCATAAGAAGCGACAATTTTTTAAAGCGCTGATATTCGATTAACTGCTGAACCAGTTCTTCCCGCGGATCTTCCATGGTTTCGTCGTCATCGTAACGGACTTCCACGGGCAGAAGCAGACGACTTTTTATGCACGCAAGTTTCGCCGCCCAGAGATAAAATTCGCTTAAATCCTGCAAATTCAATTCCACCGCGTAATCCAGATAATCCTGAAACTGTTCGGTAATCTGCGCCATGGGAATGTCGTACACGTTGATTTTATTTTCGCGAATCAGACTCCACAAAAGATCGAGGGGCCCTTCAAAAGTTCCTGCCACGAATTTCCGCTTTCCGTTTTCCTGTTCCATACGATCCCCTACTGAAAGAATTTTTCCCGCGGACAAAACAGGGCGATTTCCTGCCCCGTCAGAAGCGAAAGTCTGCCTTCGTAAAATTCCACGTCCGCTTTATTAACATCGGCATTTTTTTTTAAAACTTCAAGAAAAGGAACAAGCACGAATTTCCGCTCCAGAAGCCTTTCGTGGGGAACGGTTAAATCTTTCGTGCGGATTTTTTTTTCGCCGAAAATTTCAATGTCAATGTCCAGCGTTCTGGGGCCGTTACGAATTTCAGTTTTTCTGTCGCGTCCGAATTCCGCTTCGATTTCGTGAATTTTCTGCAGAAGAAGTTCAGCGCTTCCGTCGAAAAATCCCGTCAGAACCATGTTCAGAAAATCGTCCTGATCCTGAAAATACATCGCCGACGTCCTGTACACTGAAGAAATTTCCGCGGAAGCAATAAATTCCGTCAGACGACCGCAGGCTCCGCGCAGAATTTCCAGGGAAGTTTTTCCGCAGAAATTCCGGTTGGAACCCAGGCCCAAAACAATTTTTTCCATCCGCTAAAAAAGTTCTTCGGGAACGGGAGTGTCTTCCGCCGCCGCTTTTGCAAGACTCGCCGCTTTCGACCTGGACGATTTTTTTTCAGCCGGTGCAGTTTTTTCTTCCGATGCCGTTTTTTCCGCCGCTGAAGGAATTTCGGATTGTTCCGCGGAATTTTCGGTTTTTCCCTGTGGAATTCCCACGCCTTTCGCCTTCATTTCGCGTTCGTACTGCAAAATCTGTTCTTTTGTTACGACTTCGCCTTCCTTTGTGCGCAGAATCTGACCCGGAAAAAGTTTTTCGCGCAAAACCGACTCCAGTTCCAGCCGAAGTTCCGCGTTGTTTTCAATGTAAGAAACTGCATTTTCTTTTCCCTGACCGATTTTTTCTTCGCCGCGGGTGTACCATGCGCCCCGTTTGTCGATGAGTCCGTGCTTTACCGCTGAATCCAGAATCGATGCCGACGCCGAAACGCCCCTGCCGAAATAAATGTCCAGTTCGACTTTGCGGAACGGAGGAGCAACTTTATTTTTCACGATTTTTACGCGCACACGGTTGCCCACAGCATCTTCGTCGCCTTTTCCGTCGATGGATTCAATCCGCCTGATTTCCAGCCGCACCGATGAATAAAATTTCAGCGCATTTCCGCCCGTAGTCGTTTCAGGATTTCCGAACATTACGCCGATTTTCATGCGAATCTGGTTGATGAAAACGACGATGCACCTGCTTTTTCCCACGATTGCCGTGAGTTTTCGCAAAGCCTGACTCATAAGCCGCGCCTGAAGTCCCATTACCGAATCGCCCATTTCGCCTTCGATTTCTTTCTGCGGAGTCAGCGCTGCCACGGAATCCACCACGATTATGTCCACCGCACCCGAACGAACCAGATTTTCGCAAATTTCCAGCGCCTGTTCGCCCGTATCCGGCTGGCTGACCCAGAGTTCGTCAATGTTTACGCCCAGATTTTTCGCATAAACCGGATCAAGGGCGTGTTCCGCATCGATAAAAGCCGCAATTCCGCCCAGTTTCTGCGCTTCCGCCACTGCATGAAGGGCAAGCGTCGTTTTTCCCGAACTTTCCGGACCGTACATTTCGATTACACGTCCGCGGGGATATCCGCCGATTCCAAGCGCTTCGTCCAGCAGAATCGAACCCGACGGAACTACATCGATGGAAGTTGTATCCGTTTTTGTGCCCAGTTTCATCAGCGACCCTGAACCGAACTGCTTTTCGATTTGCAGCCGCGCCGCTTCCAACGCCTTAAGTTTTTCCGACATTTCAGAAGGAATTTTTTCTTCCGTCTTAGCCATGTAAGCCTCCGTAAAAAAAAGTGCGGACGAAAAATTCAACCGCCATAATATATATATCCGTTTTTTTTAAAAAAATGCCGCTTTCCGCCAAAAATTTTCGCGATTTTACCACAAAAAGAACGGAGTTTAAAGCAAAAGGGCTCTGGAGGCAGGGCTTCAGCGACTTCCTTGTTTTTTTTGTCTGCACAAAATGCTTTTTTATTTTTCAGTCGTCCCATGACATCAGCAGGAGTCGTACCCTGACATCGACAAGAGTCGCCCTATGACTTCTGCAAGAGTCACCCTATGACATCGACAGGAGTCACACCATGACATCAGCAAGAGTCATACCATGACTTCTGCAAGAGTCATACCATTGAAAAAAAAATTATTTTTTTATGTTGCAGGGTGAGGCAAAAGAAAAATTCTTCCGCGCACAAAAAATTTTCGTTCCTTTCGTGCTAGAAAAATTTTTTGTGGCAGTCGGAGCATCTTCCGTCCTGAAACGAAACGATTCCGCCGCATTCAGTGCAGAAAAATTCCTTCCGCTGTTCGTCCAGAAATTGCCGGACGCCTTTTTCTTTTGCTTTTTCGCTGTTTTCGATTAAAGTTGATGGCGAGTTCCTGCAGTTGCGTTCGCTGTGTGCCTTGATTTTTTCGCAGGGAAATTCAAAGCACTCGAAGCAATAATGAATTTTTTTTTGCGCAATGCAGTCCTTGATGGCGCATTTCCGGCATTTTTCAGCCTTAAAACCTGTTTTTGAAGAACAACCGACACATGGATTGTTGTTGTAACACCTTTTTTGACAAACCGCACAATTCATTCCGCACGGGGCGAACATTGCCTCCGCGATTTGATCAGGCATTTTCATGATTCGCAAAACTTCCTCCGAAAGTCGCTTAACGAATATGAAGACCGACACTGATGAAAAACTATTCCGCTAGATGCAATTCGGAGTATATCTTTTAAATCAACTCGTGTAAATATTATGCAAGGCTGATTTTTTCGTCCGCGCCCATCATTATGTTCATGCACTGAATCGCCGCGCCGCTTGCACCTTTGCCCAGATTGTCGAACCTGCTGGTGACCGTAATCCGTTCGTCGTTTCCGCATACGAAAATTTGCATCCGGTTCGTGCCCGCCAGTGAATTCGCCGCAATGAAATTATCCTGAAGAATTCCTTCGCCCAGAAAATCCGCCACTTCCACGAAAAATTCATTCGCGTAATGTTCCTTTAAAACTTCGCAAATTTCCCGCGCGCTGATTTTTTTCTGCAAAAGCCTTCCGAAAAGCGAAATGGTTACCGTCATGCCCTGAAAAAAATCGCAGACGTAGGGATTAAAAATCGGTTTGTACGAAAGCCCCGAAACCTGCATCATTTCAGGCAGATGCTTGTGCTCCTGAGTGAGTGCATAAAGCCGCGGACTGTCAAATTCAGCAGGCCGTTCCGCCGATTCGTAAAGGGAAATTGCTTTTTTTCCTGCGCCTGAATATCCCGAAACAGCCTGGCAGACTACAGGATAATCCGCGGAAATTATTCCGTGCTGAACCAGCGGAAAACAGACGGACGCAAATCCTGAAGCGTAACAGCCCGGAACTGCAACCCGTTTTGACGCGCTGATTTTTTCGCGGTGAATTTTTGAAAGTTCAGGAAATCCGTATGCCCACAGGGGATTCGTGCGGTGAGCGGTGGACGCATCGATGATTTTTACGGCAGGATTCGTGCAGAGGGAAACTGCTTCTACGCTGGCTGAATCGGGCAGACACAAAAAAACGTAATCCGCCTGATTTATGAATTTTGCGCGTTCGGCAGAATCTTTCCGTTTTTCTTCGTCAATGAGCAGAAGTTCTATGTCGCTTCGTTTTTCAAACCGCTCGAAAATTTTCAGCCCCGTAGTTCCTTCTTTTCCGTCGATAAAAATTTTGTACGCCATTTTTTTCCCCAAAAATCGAATTGTGTATGAAACGCCGAAATGATATACTCGCCGCATGAAAGATTCAATATTTTCAAAAAAAATCGTTGCCGTTTTTGCACTGCTTTCTGCGGTTTTTGTTTCCTGCGCATCGTCAAATGTGGAAGTTCCCGAAGACGCATCAAAACTGGAAATCGTTCAGATGGCGCAGACTGCACTGGACGGCGGAAAATCTAAAAAAGCACTGGCGTACTACAACGTTCTTTTGCAGAGATACGGAATGGACACCGCAACTTACATCGAAGGAACTTTTGAAATCGCCCACATTTACGTAAAGAAAAAAAAATACGATAAGGCCGAACCGCTTCTGCGCGAAGTTCTGGAAATTTACAATTCAAGTCAGCCCGGACAATTTCCCGGTGCATATCAGAAACTTGCGCAAAAAGATCTGGAAAAAATCGAAGAAAAAAATTGACCGTGAATTTCCGCGGAATTCAGGCAAAAAATCGTGCAAAAAAAAAACAACTGTGCTAGACTTAGGCAGTTTTCAATCGAATTAAAAGGAAAAATCTATGGAAGAGAAAAAAATACTTGAAGCGGCTGCAAAATACGTGGCAGAAGAAAAAGACGAATCGTTCCGGAAGGAAATCGAAGAACTGGTGGCGAAAAACGACATGAAGGAACTGGAAGACAGGTTCTATCAGAGTCTGGAATTCGGCACGGGCGGACTTCGCGGAATTATGGGCGGCGGAACAAATCGCATGAACACGCTGAATATTTCAAAAGCAACCCAGGGGCTGGCGAATTACATCATTAAAGCGTTCCCTCAGGAAGCAGAAAACGGAACTTTAAGCGCGTGCGTTGCTTACGACAGCCGGCACAATCACGAAAAATTTTCAGACATTACGGCGCAGGTTTTTGCTGCAAACGGAATCAAGGCGTATCTTTTTACTTCAATGCGACCCACGCCGGAACTTTCTTTTGCCATCAGGACTCTCGGATGCAAAACTGGTGTTGTCGTTACCGCAAGCCACAATCCGCCTCAGTACAACGGCTACAAAGCGTACTGGGACGACGGTGCGCAGGTTGTTGAACCCCACGACAAGGGAATAATCGACGAAGTAAATGCAGTCAGTTCCGTCAAACTCATCAGCAAGGCGGAAGGCATCGCTCAGGGAAAAATCGTTTTAATCGACAGGGAAATCGACGAAAAATTCCAGGCGATGATAAAATCCAATCTGTACCGTCCTGAACTCATTAAAGAAAAAGCATCCAGCGTAAAAGTCGTTTATACTCCGCTCCACGGAACCGGCGCCATGCACGTAGAAAAAGTTCTGGGCGACCTGGGACTGAACGTAATTACCGTACCGGAACAGCGGGAAGGCGACGGAAATTTCCCCACGGTGGAAAAACCGAATCCTGAAGAAGCGCCTGCATTAAAAATGGCAGTAGATCTGGCAAAAAAAGAAAAAGCGGACGTCGTAATGGCAACTGACCCTGACGCAGACCGTTTCGGAACGGCTTTCCCTGACAAAAACGGCGAATATGTTCTGGTTTCGGGCAATCAGATG